>JAHKAT010000286.1 GCA_018825925.1 Bacteroidota bacterium
CTGTACTGCCAAAACCGCCAGTACCGCGTTCAGTTTCTGTTAATTCTTTACTTTCAACCCAAAAGGCTTGTTCTACTTTTGCAAACACCAGTTGCGCTATTCTTTCACCATCTTCTATTGTGAAGTTTTCTTGAGAATGATTAATTAAAATCACCCCTACTTCACCTCTATAATCGGCGTCTATGGTGCCTGGACTGTTTAAAACGGTAATGCCTTTTTTCAAGGCCAAACCGCTTCTAGGTCGAACCTGACATTCGAAACCCGCTGGGATTTCTAAAAACAAGCCCGTTTTAACCAATGTTCTTTTTCCTGGTTCAAGAATAATTGCCTCCGATAAAGAAGCCCGAATATCCATTCCCGCACTATTTCCAGTTTCATATGCCGGCAGTGCATGCGCGGATTGATTGATTATTTTTACTTGTAATGTATTCATGAATTTTCAAAATTACAAAAATCAATAGGTCCAAAACGAAATCTACGATTAGTTATACCAATCGGATGTTAAAAAGCTTTCAGCAGGCCTTTTAAAGATTTTGAGTTGGTTTTAAATTTCGTTAGCTCTTCGATGGGTTTTTCTTAAATCCTTTGTACTCCATTTCGTAAACCACATAAAGAAAACCAACGATTAAAAGATTGTGACTAATATAATAAAGTGTTTTGTTTTCAAAATTTAAGATCGTTGAAACAAAGTAAAGTGCAATCGCCAAACCTACATAGAGAAAAAACTTCCTTAAATTATAGTGAATCGGATAGTATTTTCTGGAAAGTAAATAACTCGCAATCATTTGTCCTGCATACACCAGCAAGGTTGCCCATGCTGAAGCCATATAACCATAGGTAGGGATGAAGATAACGTTCACCAAAATGGTCAGAGCGCCACCCCCTAAAGCAATGTAGGCTCCAAATTTTGTTTGACCTGATAATTTATACCAAATACTTTGATTCAAATAAATACCAAAACAAACATTGGCCAAGAGTAGAATAGGGACCACTGATAAACCTACGTGATAGGATTCATTTCGAATGAACTCTTTGAAAAAGTCAAGATTCACAGACACCAACAAAAACACGAAGGAAACCAGTGCTACAAAGTAGTTCATTATTCTTCTGTACTGTTGATCGCGGTCGATATTTTTTGCCTGAGAAAAGAAATAAGGCTCGGCAGCGTATCGGTATGCTTGCAAGAAAATAGTCACCAACATGGCTAATTTGTAGCAAGCACTGTAAATTCCTACCTGTTCATTTGCATAAATCAAAGAGCTCGGAGAGCCGTCAAACAAAAGATGTTTAAGCAAAATTCGATCGATGGTTTCGTTGACGATTCCTGCCATACCGGCAATCATCAAAGGAAAGGAATAGATGAGCATACTTTTCATCACCGACCAATCAAAATCGAGACGTATGGCTAAAAAAGTTTTATACAGCAAAACCGGTTTCAACAAAGAAGAGCACAGGTTGGCAATCAGAATAAAAATCACTCCTTCTTCCGGTCGCGCAGGATCGAACAACACCAACATAAACAACAAGTTGAGTATAATATTCGTCCCGATTCCAGCCATTTGTATTCCAGCAAATTTCAGTGCTTTCTCCTCGGCACGCAATCGAGCTAAAGGCACTGCTGCCATCGCATCCAAAATGACTATTATTCCAAGCAGTGTAATGTATTCGGGATGCTCTCCAAATAGCATCGCCTCTGCAATACTTTGGTGAAAAATAAATAAGAAGGCTGCAAAAGCGCCATTAATGCATAAAACGGAAAGAAAAGCTTGTTTAAACACCTTGTCTCTGTCCTCCTCTTTCTGTAAAAAATTAAAGAAAGTTGTTTCCATTCCAAAAGTTAGAAACACAATCAAAAAAGCCACCCAAGCATATAATTCAGAAACCACACCATATTCAGCTGGTCGCACAAACACTTGAGTGTACAGTGGGACCAACATAAAATTCAAGAATCGTCCGACTATGCTCGGCAATCCGTAAATAGCCGTTTGGCCTAGTAATTTCTTTATAGGGTTTGACATTACCCTCTAAAATTGGCTTTTCTTTTTTCTAAAAATGCCGTTGTTCCTTCTATAAAGTCAGGAGTTCCGAAACAATTTCCAAATTCTTTTATTTCAACATGATAGCCATTTGTACCGTCTTCAAAATTAGCATTCACTGCTTTTATTGCTGAGGAAATAGCCGATTTAGAGTTGTTCAATATTTTATTTGCGATTTTTTCACAGGTAGCCATCAAGTCAGCTGGTTCAACCACCTCGTTTACCAACCCGCATCGAAAAGCTTCGTCGGCAGTAATCATACCTGCCGTAAACACCATTTCATTGGCCTTTCCTCGTCCAACCAATTGAGCCAAACGCTGAGTTCCACCATAACCAGGAATCACACCAAGTGATACTTCAGGAAGACCCATCTTGGCATTGTTGGAAGCTATGCGGATGTGACTGCACATTGCCAATTCCAAACCACCACCTAAAGCAAAACCATTTACAGCAGCAATTACGGGTACAGACATTGCTTCAATAAAGTCAAACAATATTTTTTGACCTTGTCGCGCTAAGTCACCCCCTTGAGCCACAGAAAAATCGGCAAATTCTTTGATATCCGCACCAGCCACAAAAGCCTTTTCGCCTGAACCGGTTAAAATCACAACTCCAGTTTCATGATCTGCATTGGCTGACTTTAAAGCCATGTTTAACTCTTCGATCGTTTTTTTATTCAAGGCATTCAATTGCGCAGGACGATTGATAGTGATATATTGAATTTTTCCTTTTTTCTCTACTAGAATATTTTCGAACATAGTGCTTTATATTTTTAACAAAATTAATTACTTTTTGAAAAGGTCGTGATTTACTTTTACATTGACCGCAGTTGTGGACCAATGACTTTGACTCAAGCTCAATCTAAATTCAAAACCAAGCATTACTCATACTTCACCTTTACTATTTCTTGGTCCTTTAAAATATAATCAGGCAGTGGGTTGCCAAATTGAATAGCGCTTAACTTGAAACCTTCATTTTTTAAGCGTTTCACTGCTTGTTGACTGGGCACAAATGATATCGCTTTATTTTGTGTAAAGTACATCCATTGGATATTTCCATGCATTCTCATATTTGCATTCAAAATCAATTTCTTGGAATCCATATCTCCATGTTTTATGATAAAATCATGCTGTGCCCGATATAGATGGTGATACTCATTTTCAATTGTACCCTTTTTCATGCCCAATTTTTCAAAGAACTGCAACGGCTGAAAGAAAAGAATCAAAAGCGGAGCAAGGATCAAAATCAACCTTTCTTTTTGAATCGTCGACAAAAGAAATAGAATTCCTTGCGCAATTAAAAGTGAAATCAAAGGTAGTGTTGGACCAATAAAACCCTCCATTTTTGTCGCCGCAAAACTGTAAAAAACCAATAAGGCCAAAACAGAAATCAAAAGTATCCTACTCGTTTCATCCGTTTGTTTCCATTTATAAAAAGGAATAAAAATCAGCAAAAGCAAGATCCTAAAGACACCCAGTAAATTCTGAAAATGAAACCAAAAACTTTCTCTATGTCCCTCTAGTGGTATCCAAAAATGCTCCTGGTTGTAACTTAACTCCTTGATTGCAATTTCCGGAAAATTGACAATGGTGTAAAGGTGCCATGGTAATACAACAAGAATAGCAATGAACAGGGCTAGAGCAAACCACTTAATTTGATTTTTAACATCAATAGAATGCCTCACTATCTTAATTAAAACAAGAATTCCCCACGGTAAAAAAACGAGCAATCCTGGCAACCACTTGGTTAAAACACACAGCCCTACCATCACACCAATTTTAAGGGCTGATTTCCTTGAAGGAAGGATCAAATATTTTTGAAAAAAGTAGAATGAAATGAAAACCAAACAAGTAAAAAAAACATCGTTGTGGTCTGTGGACTTCCAACCACTCAATTGCAACAAGGTAAAACCTGAAAAGACAAAAATAAAAGCTGCCAAAAAACCTACCTTCGAATTTTTCCAATTATTGCCGAACAAAAAAACCAATCTTGAAGTAATCGCCAGCAGAATAACAGAGGGCATTCTGGCTGCAATGATGGTATTTCCAAAAAGTTTAATACTTGTAGCCATTGCGTATAGAAAAAATGGCGGTTTGTGTAACCAAGTAGTCTGTGAACTCCAATTAGACTCCTCGAATAGCCAAGGAGCAAAAGTCATCAATTGTGGATGAGCGGGATTAAGGCTAATGTTTTTGGCGACCAAAGCATGAAACTGTTCGTCCCAAATGAAGAAATAGTTAGTGATCGTTGCAAAACCACAAGCAATAAAAAAGGTCATTCCAAACAACAACCAAGCGGTCCACTTAACACGATCTTTATTTTGAGACCAAATACTAGCAGCAGCAAACAATAAACCGATTAAAAAAAGTAAAAAACTTTCCAAAGTTATATCGCCAAAACTCAAAATATTAATGGGTTCGTTTGGTTAGTCTTTTGTACAATTTAATCAAAAGCATTAAGCCTATACCCAGAGCAAAAAATGCCACGGTTGCTTTCCACCAAGAAACAGTTCCTTTTGTAACCGCTAGAAAGACGATAGAAACTAAAAAGAGAGTGGCCAGTTCATTCCACAAACGCAGTTTGCCTGAGCTATGTTTAAATTTCCCTTTTTGCAGATGGAACATCCATTGTTGAGAAAGAAAGTGATAGATGATTAATAGGGCGACAAAAGTTAGCTTAACATGCATCCAAGGCGCTTGCATTAAGCCAGGATTTCCGATGAGCATGATCGTTCCAAAGGTCACAGTAAGAATCATTGATGGTGTAGTAATAATCCACCACAATTTTTTCTCCATAATTGTGAACTGCTTGTTTAAAACTTGTTTTTCATTCTCCTCTAAATCTTGCGCTTCGGTATGATAGATAAAAAGGCGAACGATATAAAAAAGTCCGGCAAACCAACTTACTAAAAAAATAAGATGTAATGATTTTAGAGAACTATAGGTGACAAAATCCATGATTTAAATTAAGCGTTGCTTTGAGACGAAGATAAGAAGTCTTTCCATAAAAAATGCCCCTACTCAATGAGCAGAGGCATTCAAAATGTGAATTTTATTATTTTGCCGCAGTGAATTTTTTCGCCACTACGTTCCAATCTACTAAATTGAAAAACGCAGCGATGTAATCTGGACGTCTATTTTGATAATTCAAATAGTAAGCATGTTCCCAAACATCCAATCCTAAAATTGGTGTTCCTTTGCATCCTTCGCCCATAATTGGATTGTCTTGATTAGCTGTCGAGCAAACACATAATTTACCCTCACACAAACACAACCAAGCCCAACCTGAACCAAATCTGGTTGCTGCTGCCTTTGCAAATTCTTCTTTAAAAGCATCGAATGATCCAAACGCAGAATCAATTGCAGAAGCTAAATCTCCTGACGGTACGCCTCCTCCATTTGGCGACATTACTTCCCAGAACAAATTGTGATTATAAAATCCACCTGCATTATTGCGCACTGCTGGCGTGTCTTTACAAGACTTTAATATGTCTTCAATCGATTTTCCTTCGAAATTCGTTCCAGCAATTGCCGCATTCAAATTGCTTGTATAACCGTTGTGGTGTTTTGAATGATGGATTTCCATTGTTCGAGCATCGATATGTGGTTCCAAAGCGTCGTAAGCATATGCTAATTTTGGTAATTCAAATGACATGATAATTGTTTTTAATGATAAATGAATGCTAAAGTTAACAACTTTATTTTTTCTCTTTGGTCATTTTGGGCTGATTTTCGTACTTGTTGGAGTATTTCTTATACAGATCTTTTTGGCGGTCATTCAGGTTAATCCATTTGCCATCCATCATTCCCATAAGCACTTCATTGGTGCGCATATCCAAGGCCGGACCTTTGGAAACAAAGAAAGTAGCTTGCTTGCCAACCTCTATACTTCCGTATTCCTGATCAATTCCTAAAATTTCACAACTAGATAGTGTAATTGCGCGTAAAGCTTCTTCCTCAGTAAGACCATACCCCGTAGTATGACCGGCTAAAAATGCTATATTTCGCGCGTTCATTGCTTCCATGTCGCCTTCGTTTTGCAAGCAAAATTTCACCTCGCCTTCTTTTAAAAGTTGCGGCAAGCGATACGGCAAGTCTACAGGATCATTTTCACTTTCAGGAAGTGAATGAACACGTGGAAGCATGACAGGTATTTTAGAATCACGTAATTGAGGAAGGATTAAATAAGCATCATATCCACCAATAATTACAGGAAATTTCAAACCAAATTCTTTTGAAAAATCGATTATATCAAGCAGTTGTTGCAACTCATTCGCATGAAAAAACACCCGTTTCGAACCCTCAAAACAATCCTTCATTGCGGCATAACGCAAATCTGTTTTTGTTATTTTTTTTGACTCTGAATAGGCTTTTGATTCTGTGAAAAATCGACGTATTTCTTTTTTCTTACTCTCGTAACTTTCCTTTCTTTTATCCTCATCCGCCGCTGAAACAGCCCCTCTATTTGGTCTAAAAAAATCGGGCCAATTAACATGTACGCCATCATCCTCTCGAATCGCTGCGTCCTCCCAGTTCCAACCATCTAAATGCATTACAGAAGAAGTACCCGTTATTACCCCGCCACGCGGCGTAATTTGTGAAATTAGAACTCCATTGCTTCGCACTGTGGCAATAATTTCAGATTCCACATTGTAAGCGATCAAAGCGCGAATGTGAGGATTAAATGTTCCCACCTCATCAAAATCACGGGTCGAACGCACGGCATCTACTTCTGTTAAACCAAGCGTTGAATTGGGCGCCACCAAGCCGGGGTACATGTGTTGGTTTTTTAAGTCGATTATAGTATCCCAATCCTCCACTTTTTGCTTATCTGAAACCGAACTTTTAATTAATTCAATTTTAGACCCTACAATGCCTACCGCAGCACCCTGCATTACTTCACCATTACCTTTGTGAAGATGTGCATTAATGAACAAAATAGATTTTTGCTCTTTTTGAGCATGAAACGAAAGGCTCGAAAAACCGAACCCAATTAGCAAAGTTAAAATCGTCTTATTCATAATTAATGTTGGTTTTCATTTTCCGTTCCTTCTTCACCCATGGTGTTGCAATGAAAATGCTTGTTTCCTTTTTTGATGAAACCTTCTTTCTTTTCTCCTTTTTTATTCGCCTCTAGCATTTTACTTAAAATACGAGCTCGTTCAGCATTGTCTCTTTCGTGAATTTCATTTTGGGATTTTCGATCAAAATAAATAATTCCATCCACGATGGTAATTTCTGCCCTTGCATTTACACTCAAAGGGTGGTCCGACCAAAGGACAACATCTGCATCTTTCCCATTTTCGATACTACCCATTCTGTCGTCTAATCTCAATAATTTCGCTGGATTTAAGGTCACTAACTTCAGTGCATCTTCTTCCGATAAACCGCCATATTTTACAGTTTTTGCTGCTTCTTGATTTAATCGTCTACCCATTTCGGCGTCGTCTGAATTAATTGCCACTACTACCCCTTGTTCTTGCATCATCGCAGCATTGTATGGGATTGCATCTTTTACTTCAAATTTATACGCCCACCAATCTGCAAAAGTAGAACCTCCGGCACCATGCGCGGCCATTTTATCCGCCACTTTATATCCTTCCAAAATATGAGTAAAGGTGTTGACCTTGAATCCCATAGAATCAGCCACGTGCATCAACATATTGATTTCTGACTGAACATAACTATGACATGTAATAAAACGCTCCGATTTAAGGATTTCCAAAAGAATTTCCAGTTCTAAATCTTTTCGATAATTCCCTGTTTCCTTTTGTTTTTCATATTCTCTGGCCCGCGTAAATCCGTCGTAAAACACCTGCTCAACTCCCATTCTCGTTTGTGGAAAACGAACGGTGTTAAAATCACCCCAATTGGCTTGTTTCACATTTTCACCCAAAGCGCATTTAATAAATTTAGGAGCATTGGTTATCAGCATTCCTTCAGGAGTTTCACCCCATTTTAATTTGATCAAAGCACTTTGTCCACCTATTGCATTGGCAGAACCGTGCAATAATTGAGCAGCTGTAACACCTCCTGATAGTTGGCGGTAAATATTGATATCACTTGGATCAACGACATCTGCGATACTTACCTCCGCGGTAACTGTTTGGCCGCCTTCATTCACCCCTTTTGAAATAGCAATATGCGAGTGTTCATCAATAATACCAGGCGTTATATGCATACCAGTTCCATCAATCACTTGTGCGCCATCGCTTGATAAATTCCTACCCACTTGAGCAATTTTACCATTTGCTATTAGAACAGAGGACTTCTCCATTTTACCGTTAGAACCATTGGTCCACACCGTTGCATTATTGATCAGTATCTTTTGAGAACTTGGCCTTTTTTCATTCCCGTATGCACCCATAGGGAAAGTCACCAGTGGTTTAAGCTCGCCAACTTCGAATTTTTTCTTTGGTTCGTCTTTTTCTGGTCGATCATTTCGAATACCCGACCAAATCACCCATTTTCCATTGGGAAGCTGCCCCGAACCTTCAAAAATCGCCATTCTGGAATTGAACTTCCCTTTCAAATTAACCGACCCTTGCCAATTACTATTATCCGATGAAAACTGAATGACTACATCATTGTTGGATAGTTCAATGAAGCAATCCGTCTTTTTATCTCTCTCATTAGGATTCAATACCACTGTTCCTTCAGGTTTCGCGACTGTTCCTTTGATTTCAATTGGAACCGATTTTCCATCGATGACCAAATTGTATTTTCCGCGAATATCAATTTCTTGTTTCGAGTTAATTTCATAGGCAATCCCTTTCACCCAAGCTTCTAGAACTTGTGATTTACTTTCAAAAGGATTGTTGTCATAAACAGTGAAATTGGCAATTTTTCCTTTCTCTATGGTTCCAAAATCTTTGTCAATACCCATCCATTTCGCTGGATTAATGGTTAAGGCAGCCAAAACATCCTCTTGCTTCACCCCTGTTTCCATCATTTTTTTGACATTCTTCCAAAAATCATCACTCGACTTAACGCCGTTTGCGCTCAAACAAAATGGTACTGAAAAATCGGCTAAATATTTGGCATTGTAAGGAGCTAGTTCCCATTTCTGCAATTGCGTCAGCGGGATTTGACGACTTACGTACGGATCATGCACATCATAGGCGTTGGGAAAGTTTAAAGAAACAACCACTTTTGCTTTCAAATCTTTCAGATCTTTGGCAATCGCGTATTCATCTCCTGCACCTAAAAAAACAAATTCAGTCTTAAATTCATCCGCTATTTTTTTCGCTCTAAAGACCTCGTAATTTTCTTCAACAGAGAAAAATTTTGGCAAATCCCAGTTTTCATTTAAACTTTCGAGCGACAAATCTACAGTTTGGTCCTTTGCATTTTTATACCATTCTGCATCGTAAAAAGCTTGACGAATCAACGCTATACTTCCCATTTGCGACGAAGGATAATCCTGTTTACTAATCCCTTTATCAAAAGAATAAAAAGTAGCCATCTTTGAATGCAAAACACTTTGATAGACATCATTTTCCAAAAGAACAAATGCGCCTGAACCTTGAGCCACGCCGTCATTTAAATGTGTCAACACCGCACCGAAACCCATTTCGCGGTATTTTTTATTGTCGTCGGTTGAGACCACATACTCTTTACCCGCACTAAATTCTGGATGAATTGATTCATTCCAATAATAAGAACCAGGGGTTTTACTTCCCATTTGGGGACGAAAACTATAAGGGGTTGATTTTAATTCTGGCATCCCAATACTTGCATTCAAATCGATAAATGCAGGTAAAATGGTTTTTCCAGAATAATCGTATTCGACAATTCCTTTTGGAATCATCACAAATTTCCCTACTTCTTCAATTCGTCCATTTTTGACTAAAATGGTTGCTTTGTCGATTGTTTCAGTAGGGCTAACGATCACTTTCACATTACGAATCGCGTAATATTCTGGTTTAGAATCCGCCACTCCATTATTGGGGTGGGTGATTTGGCCGAAAAGTATGGATGGCAGTAAAAACACTATCCAAGCAAATTTCTTCATTGAGTTGAATTTGATTGTAAAGGCGTGAAATTAATGAATTCTTAAAGAGCTTAAATACCACCTATCAAATAACTGCGAAGTTTGTTAGCTTTGTTGTATAAAAATATATCATATGAACAACGGATTATTACACGCACATTCAGGTTTACGCTGGGTATTTCTATTTTTTATCTGTTTTAGTTTAATCTTGGCTTTTACCAAAAGGTCGGCTTATGGTAAACGAGAACAAAAAATGGCTTTGTTAACGATGATTTTGGCACACACTCAGTTGGTTATCGGTCTGGCATTGTATTTCATCTCTCCTAAAGTTCAATTGGTGAGTGGTTTTATGAAAGATGCCATGTATCGTTTTTTCGGTATGGAGCATTTCTTAGGTATGTTGGTTGCAGTGGTGATTATAACCTTAGGAAGAAAGAAAGCCTTACTAGCAGCAACTCCAGAATTGAGCACCAAAAAAATTAGACTTTACTTCTCCATAGCACTTGTTATTATTTTAATGATGATTCCTTGGCCATTTAGAGCTGAACTTGGAGGGGCATGGTTTTAAACTTTTTCATTCTTAGTTCGTTTGCGTTCATCCTTTTTTCTTGTGGACCACAGGATGAAAAAACTAGTTTCACAGAGGATGCTGTTGAAGCCAAAGTGATTCCACGAGGGGAAGAATTATTTTTGAAAAACTGCGCCAGTTGTCATGGAAATGATGGCAAACTAGGAAATTCAGGTGCCAAAGACTTAAGTTCATCTCGCTTGCCAGACGAGGAGATTAGAACAATTTTAGAAGAAGGGAAAAATGCAATGCCAGCAATGTCAATTTTGATGGAGCAGAGTTCAGACATGGATTCTGTAATTGCTTATGTGAAAAAATTTAGAAAATGAGTCTGCACGAAGGACATGTTACAGTTGATGCACGCGAAGAACTTTGCGTTTTAGTAGGAGTAATTCACAGCTCTATTTCAGATGAAATAGCGCAAGAATATTTGGATGAGTTGGCTTTTTTAGCAGAAACGGCTGGAGCAATTACAATGGCTCGATTTACTCAAAAACTTCAAATCCCAAATCCTAAAACCTATGTGGGGAAAGGGAAGTTGGAAGAAATCTCAAAATATATTAAAGAAAATAACATTGATTTA
>JAHKAT010000023.1 GCA_018825925.1 Bacteroidota bacterium
AGTTGACCAATTCAGAAACCCGCAAGCCACAAGAATAAAGAGTTTCCAAGATGGCTCGATTCCGGTGTCCTTCTTTTTTACTCACATCGAGGTAGGCTTTCATTTGATCAATTTCATCAACGGATAAAACTTCGGGTAATTTTCGTCCGATTTTCGGCATTTCAATTAATTCTGAAGGATTTTCAGTGGTGACTTCATCGAGAATTAGGAAATCGTAAAACTGCTTAATTCCAGAAAGTATGCGCGCTTGAGAACGTGCGCTTAATCCCAAGTCGTAAAGTGCGGCCAAAAAGCGATGTAAATCTTGCGTGGTAAGATCTTCCGGGTTTTTACTTAAATCTTCGGCGAAAGTCCTCAGTTTCGCCACATCTTGCTGATAAGCGAAAATACTGTTCTCTGCCAATCCTCGTTCGATTTTCAAGTACGAAACAAATTGTTTAATATAGCGTTCCCAATTCTTCAAAATATGCAAATTGATATTATCAACGGACCGAATTTAAACTTAATTGGACAAAGAGAGCCTTCCATTTATGGGAATCTTACTTTTGATGAGGTGTTTGCTCAATGGAAATCGGAATTCAAGCTCCAATTGTCGCTGTCTCAATCTAATATAGAAGGTGAGATTGTTGGTTTGTTGCAAAATTCAAAAGCCGACGGAATTGTCTTGAATGCTGGTGCTTATACGCACACGAGTATTGCGATTCGGGATGCCATTTCGGCGATAAAAATTCCGGTGATAGAAGTGCACTTAAGCAATGTGACTGCTAGAGAAAGTTTTCGACATGAATCTTTTATTACTCCTGTTTGTGTGGGTTGTGTATTTGGTTTTGGTATGGAATCATACAGAATGGCCCTTCATTACTTCCTTTCGAAAGGATCAATCTGATTTTATATTTCAGAGAATTTGGTAATTCCTTCTCTAAATCTTTTCCATAAAATACTGTAATTCGTTAAACCTACAGCATTGAAATGACCCGCTTTTTGTTGGAGTGCTTTTCTCTTTCGCAACATTTTTGGTAAACTTTTGTACATGTCACGATGCGCTCTCCAAAGCGCTCCGAGCTGTTTGAATTCCTTTAAATAGATGAATCGCAGCCCTGCCAAACCATCGAGGACCATTCTTCTGAACCATTTCGGAAACAGTGGACCTTCGTGATTTTTTATGAGCATGAATAAGCTGTTTCTGAAATTCAAGTAGGTTTTGAAAGGGGAGGCATAGGAAAGTGTTCCGCCACCAACGTGATAAACGACTGATTTTGGTTGAACCATGAATTTCCAGCCTAATTTTTTAGCTCTCCAGCAAAGATCGATTTCTTCCATATGTGCGAAAAAATCATCGTCAAAACCTTCTAGGGTATGATAAACCTCCGAGCGAATTAAAAGCGCTGCTCCGGTGGCCCAAAATATTTCAATGGCATCGTCGTATTGACCATGGTCTTGCTCCACAGAATCAAAAATCCGGCCTCGGCAAAAAGGGTAGTAATCGCGATCTAAAAATCCACCTGCAGCACCAGCGTGTTCGAAGTCAGATTTATTGGCAAAACGTTTCACTTTGGGCTGACAACCTGCCACTAAAGGATCCTCCATGGTTTGCAAAAGCGGTTCAATCCAACCTTCGCATACTTCTATATCACTATTTAATAAAAGATAAAACTCAGAATCAATTTGACTGAGCGCTTCGTTGTATCCCTTTGCAAAACCACCATTATCGGAGAGCTGTATAAGAGGAACTTGTGGAAACTGATTTTGAAGTGTTTCTATAGAGTTGTCAGTAGAGCAATTATCGGCCACTACTACTTTGTACCCTTCTGAATACTTCAGAACTGTGGGTAGGAATTGGTTTAAAAAATTTGCACCGTTGTAATTAAGTATGACAATTGTAAGGTCTTTCACAAAACAAATGTACTGTTTCTAAATATTAATATTGGCGAAATAAATCATTACTAGAGCCACCATAATGTTTGTCTACGTTCTGATTCGGATCGTCAACATTACCTCTCGAACTATTTCTTTGATTTAATGCAAGTGGCCAGTTGTTGTTTCTGATTTCTCCTATCATATCCGAATGAAGAAGGGAGTAGTTGGCACCAATTAAATCTGGGTTGTAGAAAATAAAGCGTTTGTTCGAAAAGCGACCAATTTTGTTGTATTGCCATATCTCATAAGGATATTCGGATGCCGAAGCCTCTCTTTGAACAAGGGTGGTAGGCGATCCATATTGTAAGTACACACGACCTCTATCGGTTTCATACCCATCCTGAAAGTTGGTTTTAAATTTACGTTGAACCAAAAGTACTTGTTGTTTGTATTTGATCCATTCGCCGTAGGCTGAAGTTGAGCTTGCCGTAGCAATCCAAAAGGACTGTATTGTTTTTAATGCTTTTTCCGGATTTCGTTCAGAAATAGTATTCAAAATACTTCTTTGTGTTTCTGCTTTGGCAATAGGAATTAAGCTAGCTAGGTAAAACAAGGCGCTATCTTTTGGAATCGAAGCCTCAAAGTTGGGATCCAAAATCACATTTTCAGTCAATAATTGAATGTCTACTTCGTTGCTTCGTTCAAATTTGGTTGAAGAAGTGTAAACCTCTTCCATATTGCCATTTAACAAAACCAAATCGAGACGATAAGACCCTGTAAATAGGTTGGTTAAATCTAATTTTCGCAACATGGGAACCACTCTGCCTGTGTCTAGTTTGAAAAACTGGGTAAACTCAGGTAGTTCCTTTTCAGTTTCTGAATCAATGAGTTTTTGTTTCACGCCAAATATAGGG
Source organism: Bacteroidota bacterium (assembly GCA_018825925.1). Taxonomy (GTDB): domain Bacteria; phylum Bacteroidota; class Bacteroidia; order Flavobacteriales_D; family Crocinitomicaceae; genus UBA2040. Next base: position 2,772 of record JAHKAT010000023.1, read on the forward strand.
CGACTAAAAGTTTCCGACCCATAGATTTCAATATAGTACGGGTAGGAGTCTAGATCTTGAGGATAATAGGTTGACAATTTGGGTACAATATCCAGTCCAGATTTAAAAAACGGACTTTCAGGCTGATCGCTTTTAACGGCATATTCAATCGATTGAATTGAAGATATGGATGGTGTGTTGGCTAAATCGACAACAGAAATGGGTATAGTCGCATTTACGCCTTGGTCTTCGGCGTTGACATCAAACAGTTTTAATTCAATGGTGTATTTCCCTGGGTTTAAGGCATAGCGGCGGATATCGTAAAAGTTCTCAATAATCGAGTCTCGCATTAGTGGAGAATTTAAACGGTAACTATCTCTTTTTACTTCTTTGTTTTCTTGTAAAATTTTCAAATCCACAGCTAATTCAGCGATTAATCCATTGTCGCGACCAACAAACTGTATAGAAGTAACATCATACTCAAATTGTAATTCAATAAAATTTCCGATTGAAGGAGCTAAGAATTGCTTTTGATCTAAAAAGATGCGTACTTTTTTTTGCCCAAATAGCACCGTTGAGCCAATTACGAAAAGTAAAAATAAGAGTTGTTTCATTGCTTTTTTCTGAAGAGTAAAGATACAAAAAAGCAAGAAGAGCAATTGATTTTAACAAAAGAAGCGAGTAAACTGTGGGTTTTGATGATTAATTGGTGTTTTTAGGCATGTGCAAAACATTCAGAATCAGTATTTCATAAAATAATTATTTTTTTTTTATTTCAACTCTTGTCTTTATCTGAAGAATGACTACTTTTGCCGCGGAGAGTTGGCAGAGTGGTCGATTGCGGTAGTCTTGAAAACTATTGAACCGCGAGGTTCCGGGGGTTCGAATCCCTCACTCTCCGCCAAGAGAAAAAAACCTTCAAGCATTGCTTGGAGGTTTTTTTGTTTCAGAATTTTTAAGCCAAACCACGTTTGAGCTTAAAAATTCTGAAACAAAAAAAGTAGCGCCCGTTAGGACGCTTGTTTTTTTCACTTGTAGCCACCCCAAATGGGATCACGAGCGCTAGCGAGTAATCCATGTTTGCCAAACCACGTTTGAGCTTAAAAATTCTGAA
>JAHKAT010000287.1 GCA_018825925.1 Bacteroidota bacterium
ATTTTCTCTTCTTTTTCTTCATCTGTAAGACCTTTAAAGTCAGAAGGTAATTCAGAATCATTGATTTCGGATATTTTCATTTTCCCGGTTTGATTACCGTCTACCAAATCCCAACTTTCATTTTTATAAACAGATTTTGATTTTGCAATTACCCGTTCGGTTTTGTTTTCTTCAGACAAAGAAGCGGCATTTGCGTCCTCGGCTAATTGGGCTGATTTTCTCACTGCTGCTTGACTTCCATAACCCACGTATGTTTTATTTAGCGAATCATTGTAGACATTAATTTGCTCGTCATAAGGCGTTGGAACTTGCTTAATTCTTTGGTCTGAATCGATATTGAAATAAGCTCCACCGCCTAAACTAGCGCCTTCGTACCAAAATTCTTTTATCCCTTGTTGGTAAGGTCCACAATAAATGGTGTTGACAAAAATTTCTCTTTCAAGAGCTTGTGGAATCACTTTTCTGTAATCAATCGGACCTTGGTTGAATGGTTCGTTACCAGCAATGTAAATCATTTTTAAGTCATTAGAGTTTCTCGACCAATTCAATTCTGTACATGATGTTTCGATAACTGCGCCGCAAAACTCAGAACCTCCATTAGTAGTGATACTGAATAAATTGGAAGAAATTAAATCCAAATCATTGGTAAAATTGGTCAATCGACGAACATAATTTTTCTTAGGTTCATTACTGTCTTTTCCATAGTCATAAAGGGCTATTTCGAGGTTTGGAGCAATGCCATTAAAGGAATAGGTACTCAGTTCATTAACAATATTCCATATTCGAGATTTAGCTTGATTGAGCAAACCATTCATGCTTCCACTTGCGTCGAATAGTATAGCTAATTGGATTTTTCGACCATTTGGATTACTGGCATCAACAGCTTGGATGTTTGGAGTAGGCTGAGCGAATAAATTAAAGGAAACGAAAAGGGAGGCGATCAAAATTTTAGAATAATTTTTCATGTCTTTTTCTTTTCAGTACAACAGACTTTTCTATTCGTTCAAAAAAAAGTAATTTCAGAGCTCAAAAAAAAGAATAATGCGCCTATTTATTTTAGTTCTTATTGTGTTGGCTGGATGTGCCAGAACTGTGACGCCAGATACGTATACCTTGCGATCTGAGTCGGTAAAGTTTCAAATCATTGAGATTTCAGATTTGTTTCGAGAACGTGGCGTGAAGGGATCTGTGCTGGTTTTTGACGAAAAAAACAATCAATATTACAGCAATGATTATAATTTGTCGCGAAAGAAATATATTCCTGCAAGTACCTTTAAAATTGCCAATACCTTAATTGGACTAGAAAGAGGACTATTAGACGAGCAAACGATTTTTAAATGGGATGGTAAAGAATATGAAAATGTGTCGTGGAATAAGGACTTAAGTTTGCGTGAGGCTTTTCAAAATAGCTGTGTGCCTTGTTTTAGAGAGCTTGCTAGAAAAATAGGAGTGAAGAACATGGTTGAATCTCTGGATAGTATGAAGTACCCTGGAATGAAAGTCGACCGTGAAAATATCGATCAGTTTTGGTTGAAAGGTGATTCAAAAATATCCCCTTTGGAGCAAGTGGATTTCTTAAAGAGAATGAATATTAAAGGTTTTACTTTGAAGCCAAGCACACTGGAGCAATTAAAGGCAATTGCTTTTGTTGAAGAATCGGCGAAAGGTAAATTGTATGCTAAAACGGGATTATCGATGACTGATGGCGCTGTAATTGAAGGAGGCTGGTATGTTGGATTTATTCAAAAAGAAAAAAATAGAATTTATTTTGCCACGCACCTAACACCAAATGATACTGAAACAGTCGATTTTAATGAATTTGCCAAAAGTAGAATAGACATAACAAAGCAGACACTTGGTTTTCTTTATTATTGGTAAGAATCAAACTTTTTGAAAAGAGAAATTTAATCAGAAACAAAATATCATTTTTAAAATTTATTTCGTTAATTTACAGTATAGTTAAAAAATAAAACAAATGAAAAAGTCACTAGTCACACTGTCAATTATACTTGGTTTTACTTTTGTTACCAGTGCTCAAAAAGCACCTTCAGTAGTTAAAGAAGCATTCAATTTAAAATTCCCGGGTGTTTCATCCATCAAATGGGAAATGGAAGAAGACTCAGCATGGGAAGCTGAATTTAAAAAAGACGGTATAGAATATTCTGCAAATTTTTCGAGCAGTGGAGATTGGTTAGAAACGGAATATGAAATCAAGAAAGAAGAAGTTTCTGCAGCTGCATTAAAAACAATTTCAAGTGAATTTGGAGGCTATTTAATTACAGAAATAGAGATGGTTGAAAAACCAGACTTTAAAGGTTACGAAGTTCTTATCGTAAAAGGAAAGCAAGCCAAAGAATTGGTTCTAGATGTAAATGGTCAAATAATGGCACATAAATCAGTAGAAATCGAAAAAGATTAAAGTTAATACATCAACAAGATTTATTAAAAGTTCAACAATATTTTAAAGCAAAAACCTTGAGGATTACCTTAAGGTTTTTTGCTTTTATGAATGCCTTGAATCCATAGCTATAGAAAACATAATTGCTTTTATAAACTGTCTTTGCAGAACGGAGTGAGGGGAGGAGTTGGATCGATAATCTAAAACTGAAAGACAAAAAAACCGATCTTATAAATAAGACCGGTTTAAAAATGGGTGGAAGATGGGGCTCGAACCCACGACCCTCGGTACCACAAACCGATGCTCTAACCAACTGAGCTACAACCACCATTTATTGCTACGAAAAGCTCTCTTACGTTGAAGGGAGTTGGGTAATCCCGTTTTCGTGGGTGCAAATATAAAGAAATAAACGTGCTCACTCAAACAATTTGAAAAAAAATTCTTACATTTAAAATATGACCATTGAAACAGAATATGTTGAGTAAAGAAATCATCTTAAAACAATTTGAAAAAAGGGTGTTTGATGAATCGTATCCTCGAATATTTAAATGCCTGTCTATGTTGACCGAAGAACAATTATGGTTTAAGCCAAATAATGAAATAGCTGCAATTGGTAGCTTGGTGATGCATGTTTGCGGCAATGCTCGACAGTGGATTCTGAGTGGACTTGGGGGACAATTGGATAATCGAAATCGAGATTTAGAATTCAAAGTTCATCACAATATCAAAAAATCAGATCTGATATTTTTACTAGAAAATTTGAGGGTAAATCTTAATCAAACTTTAAAGGAACTTAAGGAGGAAGATTTAATTGAGATTTTTACAATACAAGGCTTTAAAGAATCGGGTTTTTCGGTGATTATTCATGTTATCGAGCATTTTTCCTACCACACAGGTCAAATAACCACCCTTACAAAGTTACACACGAATTTAGAAACTGGATTTTATGATGGTTTCAATTTGAATTCTTTGAACAACTTGAATTAATAATAA
>JAHKAT010000288.1 GCA_018825925.1 Bacteroidota bacterium
AGCCAGTTCAACTTCCGCATCTTTCATTGCATTTCCCTCTTCGTCAGTCAGTGTACCTTTCACAATAACAACCGACTCCGGACGAGCCTCTAAATACAAATCAAAGCCATAAATCCCCCAATCTCCGCCAGCTCTAGACGAATAATAAGCAATAGAACCTTCTGTCGACACAAACAATCCTAACTCGTCGTCGGATGAATTAATTGGAATTCCAATATTTTGTGGCTTTCCCCATTTCCCATTCGCATCTTTACGCATATAGAAAATATCCAAACCTCCAGCACCTTTTCTAGTTTCTGTACACGTAGATACAAAATAAAACGTTTCATCATCTTGGTGAATAAAGGGACTTTTGTCTTTTCCTGCCGTGTTCACCTCATTAAAAGGTACAGCAATCCCCCATTTTCCATCGGCTCCTCTTTTGGAAATAAAAATATCATTGTCACGAGTGTTTTTTCTAAAAGCCGTAAAGTAAAGTGTATTTCCATCCGCACTCAAACTGGGCTGACCTTCCCAGCCATCCGGCGTATTTATATAAGGACCGAGACTCTCCAGCGGTGTCCAGTTAAAATCATTCCCCCCTTTTCCGGTGCGTGTAAATTTGGTTTGAAATAAATCACAATTTAAGTAATCCTGACCATTCACATTTGTTTCCTGGCAAGCACAAATCACCATTTCCTTGTTGTCTACCGACATCGTTGCGGCGCCATAACTCTTAAAACTACCATCGTTAAATGGTTTTTTAAAAGGAACCCCACTATCGAATTTCGATCTTGAATCTGCCCTTTGCGACACCGTAAATTCTTCCACGATATTACCCACCATATCTCCCAAATTTCTACGATCTAGTTTACGGGTGTAAAACATGAGTTCATTATCTGGCGATAGCATGGGGAAATATTCGTCTGTAGGTGAATTGACATTCGGCACTTTATAAGGCGAAAAGGGTACTACATTAGCATCAATAGCATCTTGTTCCTTCCACTTTTTCAACAGTTCAGTGACGTCCTTTTTCATTTTCGGATATTCGTTAGGATATCGATTCATGTCCGGATTATCGTAAGCTAAAAATTTCTCGAACCATTCTTTTGATTCTTCTTGGTCCTTTTGAGAATAATTAATAATCCCTAGGTAATAGAAAATTTCACAATGAAAAGAGTCACATTTATTGATGGCTTTTTTAAAGTATTCTTCTGAGGTAGAATAACTTCTATCCCCCTGAGCTGGTGTAGGCTGACTGCGGTAATATTCGGTGCCTTGTTCGTAAGCGAATTTACCATATTCATAATAAGCTGTCGCGTTGTCTGGATCATATTCTATGGCACGATTAAAAAAATCAACAGCCAATTGTAAAGAAGGCGCTCGCTTCGCACTGGCAATGCTTTTCATTGCTTTTTTATTCGGTTCACCACAATTTGGATTGGGTTCATCTTGACCAAAAGCAAAAAAAGTTCCAAAAAATAGAAAAATGAGTACGTAAATTTTAATCATCGGCTTTACTATCCAAATATCATGCAACTTTTATAAACGTATTGTACAGAAAAAGTTACCCGAATTAGTTCAATTTAACAGTTGGAAGCTCAATTTTAACAGGTTTTTCAACTTTGTCTTTTGTCAAAGCTATTTTTATAACCTCTTCCATTGTTTTTACAAAGTGAAAAGTAAGACCTTTCAAATAGGATTCTTTGATTTCGTTGATGTCCTTTCTGTTCTTTTCGCTCAGAATAATCTCTTTGATATTTGCGCGTTTTGCAGCCAAAATCTTTTCTTTGATACCTCCTACCGGTAAAACTTCTCCACGCAAAGTAATTTCTCCTGTCATGGCTAAATTCTTTTTCACTTTTCGTTGAGAAAACAAACTTGCCAATGAAGTCAGCATGGTGATCCCAGCACTCGGTCCGTCCTTCGGTGTAGCTCCTTCCGGAACATGAATATGCACGTTGTGTTCATCGAAAATTTCTTGAGGTAATTCTAACCAATGCGAATGTGCCTTTAAGAACTCGAGAGCTATTACTGCCGATTCTTTCATCACATCACCTAAATTACCAGTCAAGGTCAATTTACCTTTTCCTTTCGTAATAGAAGATTCAATAAAAAGTATATCGCCTCCTACACTTGTCCATGCCAAACCAGTAACTACTCCTGCTACTAAATTGTTGTCATAACTTGTTCGTTCGCGATTCGGACCTAAAAATTTCTCGACATCTTCTTGCGTCATTTTAAGCTTAAACTCTTGATCCATCGCTTTTTGACGGGCTCTATTTCGAACTAATTTGGCTATTTTTTTATCCAAACCACGAACTCCACTTTCATTCGTATATCCTTCTACTACAAACTCTAATAATTTTTTATCTATAGAGAAATCTGCCTTGGTCAACCCATGTTCTTCCAATTGTTTCGGTATCAAATGTCTTTTCGCTATTTCCATTTTCTCCTCCACTGTATAACCGCTCACTTCAATGATTTCCATACGGTCTCTAAGCGGACCTTGAATAGAACCAAGGTTGTTTGCCGTTGCAATAAACATCACTTTTGAAAGATCGTACTCCGTTTCTAAATAGTTGTCGTAAAACTGGCTGTTTTGCTCGGGGTCTAACACTTCCAACAATGCAGAACTTGGGTCACCATGATTGCTTCTTCCTAGCTTATCTATTTCATCCAAAACAAATACAGGATTAGAAAATTCGCTTTTCTTTAAATGCTGAATAATTCGTCCAGGCATCGCTCCGATGTAGGTTTTACGATGTCCACGTATTTCTGATTCATCATGTAAACCACCCAATGACATACGAACATATTTTCTACCCAAGGCTTCTGCAATACTTTTTCCGAGAGATGTTTTACCAACTCCTGGAGGTCCATAAAAACAAAGAATTGGAGATTTCATATTGCCTTTCAACTTCAAAACTGCCAAATATTCCAAGATGCGTTCTTTCACATCCTCCAGGCCGTAATGGTCGCGATTCAATATTCTTTCTGCCCGAATTAAATCTAATTTATCTTTCGAAAAAACATTCCAAGGAAGGTCCAAAATCAAGTCCAAATAATTCAATTGCACAGAATACTCTGCTCCCTGGGGATTCATTCGCTGTAAACGATCGAGTTCTTTCCTAAAAAGTTTTGCCTCTTTTTCACCCCATAACTTCGCATTTCCTCGTTCCTCTAAATCTTTCACATCCTCTTGAAAAGGATTGTCGCCCAACTCTTCCTGAATCGTTCGCATCTGTTGCTGCAAGAAATAATCACGCTGTTGTTTATCCAAATCCTTACGAACTTTGTTATGGATTTCATTTCGCATTTCCAGCATTTGCGACTCAATGGTCAATAGCTCCATTAATTTCTTCGCGCGTTTAATTGGATCTATTTCCTCCAGCATATTTTGCTTCTTTGAAACATCTGCATTCATATTGGATGAAATAAAATTCACCAAAAAAGTAGGGCTATCGATGTTTCCTATCGCAAAGGAGGCTTCTGAAGGAATGTTTGGACTATCGCGAATAATTTGCAATGCCAATTCTTTTATATTATCAATTAGCAGTTTAAATTCTTTGTTCTTAGGACTAAGTTTAGGTTCCTTCAACATTTGCACTTTTGCCTTTAAATAAGGCTCTTTCTGCACTTGTTCGACCATTTCAAAACGTCTTTTACCTTGAATGATGGCTGTTGAACTACCATCTGGCATTTTCAACAAACGAATGATTTGCGCGACCGTACCAACGGTATGTAAATCTTCAAATTCGGGAGCTTCTTCAGCGTGGTTTTTTTGGGAAACCACTCCTATAATTTTATTCCCTTTGTTGGCGTCTTGAATTAATTTAATGGATTTATCGCGGCCAACCGTGATTGGAATAACGACCCCTGGAAAAAGAACATTATTTCGAAGCGGCAAAATTGGCATCACTTCGTCAAAAATCTGTTTATTCATAGATTCCTCCTCCTCAGAAGTGATCAGAGGAATAAATTCCGCTTCATGATCTTGGCGAGAGCTTAGTAGAAATGTATTTTCGTCGAAAAATTCGTTCATGTTGTCTTTTTTTGAGCGCCAATTTGACAGATAAGAAATCAATTTTGCTTCTCTAACGCTTTTAAAATCGCTGAAATTGTACGCGAGCAGAATGATTCAAAGGTTGTGCCAACAAAAAGTAGTCTGCAAATTTGTCTTATTCCATGCCATAAACATGTTGCCAAATTTCAACATCCTCTTGACTCAATTGCAAACCTCGCCGTTTCATCATGTTGTTGGCTGCTTCAAAGGCCTTTTCTATTTTGAATCTTTCCCATTCTTGTCCACCCCATGAAAAACTTGGAATAAACTTTTTAGGAAAATCACCCCCGTAAATATTTGCGCTTACACCAATTACTGTAGCCGTATTAAACATGGTATTTATTCCGCATTTTGAATGGTCGCCCATGCAAACGCCCATAAATTGTTGGTCTGTTTGAACCTCCCCTTTGGTACCGTAGTGATACGTTCGAATGTTCCCGTAGTTGTTTTTTAAATTCGATGAATTGGTATCTGCCCCTAAATTACACCATTCGCCAATTAATGCATTGCCAATGTAGCCATCGTGACCTTTGTTAGAATAGGACTGAAAAACCGAATTTCCTACCTCCCCTCCAACTTTAGAAAACGCACCAATGGAAGTCGCTCCATAAATTTTGGCACCCATTTTCAAAGCAGAATTTTCTCCCATAAAAAGACCTCCTCGCACCAAAGACCCCTCCATAATCTCAGCACCTCTAGAAATAAATATTGGTCCATCATTGACATTTAAAATTGACGCTTCAACCTTTGCACCCTTCTGTATGAAAACCAAATTCTTATCTCCAATTACTGTATTTGACGACGACAAAATCTGACTTTTTTTGCCTTTCGTCAATAAGTCAAAATCGGCAGAAAGTACAAGGCCATTTTTCAAGAATAAATCCCATCTTTTTTGAATAATCACCACAGGTAAGGTAAACTCAATTTTTTGCTCACCGGTCCCTTTTTGAGCAATAAAACAATTATTGTAGAACAATTTTCCTTCGGGCATATCAATGATAAAACTTGCGAGATCTTGATTTGCCACGACATTGGCTGCCAATCGAAGATCGGGATGGTTGTGGGCCGTATATTTTTTTGAAAGATAAGCTTCCGTTTCATAGCCAATTTCCATTTGAGGAAAAAATTGTTTCCAGCGATCTTCAAAAGTAAAACCGCCCATATTTATGGTCGCAACTGGTTTTAGCAGCGATAATGGGGCAAATTCCAAATGTTGATCTTGATCTAAAAAATTGATTTTCATCCTTTGTTTGACTTTAATTTTTTCGAAAGTATTGTAAATAAAAGTAAAAAAGTAATTAAAGAATTGAATACTATCAACTCATATCCTATCCTATAATTTCCTAAAATGCCGCTAGAAGCTCCATCAACGCCAGCACCTCCGGCGGAGTAATGACGAAGTAAAATGGTGATAAATGCCGATAAAACACAAATGACCGGCACCCACTTGTCTTTTAACTGAAACTTGGTCAATATACCAAAAAAGAACAATCCAATTAATGGTCCATAAGTGAATCCCGCAAAAACCATAATATTATCAATTGCATTGGCTGATGTACTGTATTTCAATATTATAATTACCACCAACATTAAAACAGAAACTAATAAATGGATTTTTTTACGGGCTTTTTCTTGATCAATATCTGTCCGCTTATCCAAACGAAACAAATCAAATGAAAAAGAAGTTGTTAGTGCAGTTAAAGCGCTGTCTGCACTTGAATAGGCAGCAGCAATCAAGCCGACAAAAAACAAGATTCCTATGGTCATTCCCGTGGAAGGATCTAACGCAATTGTCGGAAAGAGCAAATCGCCTGCTACTCCTTGACCAACCCCTGTTTCGCTGGCATGCATATACAACAGTGCTCCTAGACCTAAAAATACAAGATTCACGAAAATCAAAACCGCAGAAAAAGTGGTCATGTTTAATTGAGCTTGTTTGATGTTTTTACAAGAAAGATTCTTCTGCATCATATCTTGATCCAACCCTGTCATACCAATAGTTATGAAGATTCCGCCTAAAAAATGTTTCCAAAAATAATTCCCTGAATTTGGATCCTCAAAAAAGAATATTTTGGAATAATTACTTTCATTTATTGCCTTTATGACTCCCGATTGATACAAACCAAGATCATCTGCAATTATGTGCGACATCAATAAAACCGCCGTAATCATAAAAAAGGTTTGTAAGGTATCTGTCCAAATAATGGTTTTGATTCCACCTTTGTTGGTATATACCCAAATCAACGCTATGGAAATAAAGACTGTCACTTCAAATGGAACTCCAATTTTTTCAAAAAGGAACATTTGTAAAACATTTGCAACCAATAGCAATCGTATAGAAGCACCTAAAATCCGACTTCCTAAAAAGAAAATCGCACCTGTTTTGTGGGAATAGTATCCAAAACGATCTTCTAAATAACTATAAATGGAAGTTAGTTGCATTCGATAATAAATGGGCATAAGAACAAAGGCAACCACCATATATCCAAAGAAATAACCCAAAACTACCTGCATATAACTAAACTGATTGGCGCTATTGCCAACCCAGCCTGGAATGCTTAAAAAAGTTACACCGGAAAGTGAGGCTCCTATCATTCCGAACGCAACGAGGTACCATTTACTTTGTCTGTTCCCCATATAGAACGACTCGTTGGTTGCATTGCGAGAAGTGATTTTTGCAATGAAAATCAGCAAAGCAAAGTACAAAATGACGATTAAACCAATAATCCCTGGACTCATAGTTAATTTTTATTACAAGAATAGGATTTTTCTCAATGCTTGCGCGCTTGGCTCATTTTTTTAATTAACATTTTGTGACCAAAGATCAAATTCAGAGTTATGGCTCTAAACTTCGATTATCTTTGTTTAAAAATTATATCAATGGATTATTTCTTACAAATCATTATGGCTATCGCTCCAGCAGTGATCGTTTTTTTGACAACCGCTTTATTTTTGAAAAAGCAAAATGAACGCGAAGTCTTGAAGTTGAAATTGGAACTTAAAAAAGAAAGACAAGATCTTTTTTTACCTAACCGCTTGGAGGCTTACCAGCGACTTGTTTTATTCTTGGAGAGAATTCACCCCAACTCTTTAATTATGCGTCTTCATAATCCAGGATTACCAGCACGAGCTTTTCAAACGGAGTTAATTGCTGCTATTCGAGAAGAGTTTGACCACAATGTTGCTCAACAACTATTTGTCACCCCACAAGCATGGGCCATGGCAAAAAGCGCAAAAGAAGAGACTTTGAAAATTATAAATATCGCTGGAAATCAAATGAATGAACTAAGTTTATCCACAGATTTGGCCTCTAAAACATTCGAATTAGTGGCTGAAATTGGAAGTTTACCTTCTGAAATCGCTGTCGATTTTATAAAGAAAGAATTTCAAGAAATAATTTAGATCAAATTTGATACAAACAAAAAAGGCCGCAAATTGCGACCTTTTTTTATGCTTATAAAAACATTATTGTCTCGGTTGCGCCAACGTTCCAGCGGCTCCAAAATCTTGAAAATCAATATAGAAACAAAGAGATTCAAATCCACCTTGCTCGCCATAGGCTAAATTCCAAGGAATAAAGACTCTGTACTGTCCTCCTTTTTTCAAATTCGGAAATGCCTTGGTCCAACCTTGGATCACTCCTTGTAAATTGAATGCAGGCACGGGTGCTTCAGGGTTTTGACGACGCATTGCTATTGAACTTTCCAATGTATCTCCAGAAGCATTGGTCAAAGAATAATCCGCTTTAACATCATCCGTTGGTTGAGGCATTCCACCTTTTCCTTCATTGATTGTTTGGATAATTATTCCTCCCTCTATCTCCTTCGTATTTGGCAATTTCTTGGCATTTGCCATCATTTCACTACCACTCTTTTTGTTCAACTTCTCTACAAAGGTTGCTACTAAAGCTGATCTTTCCGTCATTTCAACCAAGGTGTCCTTGTCGTACAAACCATGTTGAAATCCAATCTTGGCAATGTTCAAATCTATTTTGTCCAAAGCTCCTTTTTTCGACCAACCGTTATAGAAAATGGATCCAGCCATTTGGCCTATACATTCAGAACCTGCAATCACGGCAGTACTATCAAAGTCTTGACCGTATGGTCCGTACAACTTTTGTAAAGACTTTCGACAATCTTCACTTAACTCCGTTTGTTTAGATTTTACACCCAACAAAAATCCACGTACCATTGCATCTTTGTCTAATTTATCAAAATTAGGATCGCCGCTTTGCGTAATCATTCTTGCTTGTTCAGCACCTAAACTATACGAAAGTTTGTCTTTCGAATTTTTCAATTCAACACTTTCCAATTCTTCGCCGCCAGATTTACTGGAACATGCAGCTAGTGGTAATGCTACCAAAAATAAAAGGACCTTTTTCATTAAGCTACAGAAATTAATTCGACATCGAAAATCAATGTCATAAACGGTTCGATTGGTCCACCTGGGTGCGGGCTAGCTCCATAGGCCAAATCTTGAGGTATGTATAGGCGGAATTTATCGCCTTCTTTCATTAATTGCAATGCTTCTGTCCAACCTTTTATTACTTGTCCTACTCCAAATGTTGCTGGAGAGTTTCTTTCTACTGAACTATCGAAAACAGTACCGTCGATTAAAGTTCCATGGTAATGCACCGTTACTTGGTCGCCAGCACCCGGAGTTTTCCCAGATCCTTCAGTAATAACTTCATATTGTAAACCAGAAACAGTAGTTTTTACACCTGCTTTTTTAAAGTTCTCTGCTAAGAATTTTTCACCTGCTTCTTTATTTACGGTAAACTTACTTGCCGTAACCTCAGATAAATAGTTCTGAATTAATTGACCTGCTTCTTCAGGAGCAACTTTTGGCTCTTTACCAGAAAACATGTCGTGAATTGCTTCAGCCATTACTTCTGTTGAAATTCCTTGTAAATTTTGTTGAATTAAACTACCAGCGATGCTCATTCCTACGCTATAGCTTACTGCATTAATATCTTGACTCATTGATTAAATTTTATGCGAAGATAAGGAATCTTCATTCATTCTTTGTTTGATTGCCTAAATCTCTATTAATTCCTATACGGATCTTCATCTATCGACCAGTCGTAACCTTTAAAAACCAAAGGTAATTTACTGTCCTCTTCTGATACAACTTTGTATTTTAATAAAAATTTACGAACTCCTCTTTTTCCTCCAAAATCTGCTCTAAACCAAGAAAAAAGTACTGGAACATATAAATATCCATCTTTAACTTGCACGTTTTGCTCTAGGTAATTTTCGCAGCTTTTATCTAATTCTTCGTTTACATTATCGAAGGTGTATGGATAAATTGGCGGACAACTATTGGCTCCACAATTCAAGGCATAATGAATTCGTGCATCAACTCGCTTGATGCGAAATTGTCGTTCAAATTTTGGAACAAATATTTTGCCGAAATACCCCAAACTCCATTTGGTTTTTGAACGTCTCAAAATTCCATGCTCTATTTTATCAAAACTCAACAATTCACCAGCTACTGTAATCTGTTGATTTTTGAAAAATGCCCCGCGATCTTTGTATTGTTTTGGGTCTTTCTTTAATTGATATTGAATATTTGCATTATAAATATTGATCCAGAAAGCCAGTGTTTTTAAATCTGTATTTAGTTCTTCTTCTAATTGATCTCTATCCAATTCGGCCAATTTTGTATTAAAACTTTCAGTTTCCGGACTGTTCTTTTTGACCGCTTCAAAAAAGGAAATTGATAAATCTATACCCGAAGTTTGTGAAAAGCTCGATGCGCTCATAAAAAGTAAGGATAAGGTTAAAAATAAATGTTTCATGTTTTGTTTTTTAATTTAAAATGCTTCACCAATAGTGAAGTAAGGTAAGATTTTGTTATGACTGAAACCCACGTCCAATCGAAGATTGATATGTTCTTTTTTGTTTAGTTTATAGCGCAAGCCTAGGCCATATCCTTCCTTCACTTGATCCATTCGCCAACTATTCCAATTAGGGGCCACCCAGCCAACACCAATAAAGGCCACTGCTCCCCAGTTTTTGAAAAACTCTTGTCTAAATTCGATTTGCGTTTGCCAGGTATTTTTGTCGCGGAATTCTCCCTCAAATTGACCTCGCAATCGTTTTCCTCCTCCCAACAAAGGTAAATGATAAAACGGAGTTTGGCTTGAACCATATTGATAATTCAAATTCATGCCTAACACTGATTTTTCAAAAATTTTCTGAAAATTAGATATTTCTAAATTAATACGAGTAAAAGTGTAATTGCTAACCACCTTGCCTAGATCGACGGTGCTGTTGCAATCGAGGAGCCATCCTTTTCGTGGATAATACAATTCATCCCTTGAATCAATTAAAAATGCCGGTCCCACACCCAAATTTACGCCTGCATTGTAACCCGTAGGTTTTTCTTTAACTATTCGCGATGAATCTGAATAACTAATTTGAAAATAATTATCGTAGGCCCCTCTAACTCCAATAAATAGATTTTTATTCATTCGTCTTAAATAAGACAATCGCGCACGAGGAAAACTAACATTATACTGCTCTTTTTTGTCTTCAAAGGAGCCTTTTTCATTACCAATACCAAAATAGAAGTACATGTATTTATAGTATCCAATTTCTCCCAAAAAACGATTAGTATCGTTGTTCGACAAAATTGTAAAAGGAGCATAAAACAAGACTTGATTTCTCAGTGTATAAGCTGCACCTACATTTACACTCGATGCGCGGCTTGAAATACTGTCTTTTTTAAACTTAAAAGCATAAACTCCAAAAGCTCCGAAACCCAAACTTGTTTCAGGCGCATAGTAAACGATTGGAAAACCCTGCAGATTTCTTTTTTTAGACTCAAGGGTATCCTTAGACTGTTGAGAAAAGCAGGTAAAATTAATCCCGACAACTAGCGCTAAAAACAAGAAACCCCGGAGTATCCTTACCATTTTTAACATTTACGTAAAGGAATCACAGGTGGTTTCAATCTGGTGTATTTGGATGAAAATTTAATGCAATTTACTCCAAGTTAAAGAAACAATCCACATGGTTTGAAAAGCGTTTCGGTATATACTGGATCAACGGATATTCTTAAATCTCTTTAATTTCCTTCACCTTTATCACTGGTTTCAAGGAATAACTCCCATTCCCTTTTTCAACAATTGAAGAAAATACTTCGAAATCAATAATGAATTCATAGTCTGTTTTGGCTTTAAAATCATGGTTCAAATTGAACTTTAATCCTGTTTGTTCCGCGCTTGGCGTTGCAAGAGAATATAACACAGAGTCAACCATAATTGTGTTGTTTGATCCAAGAATCATACGCATCTGGTTGATTTTTCCCGGTGGAATTGCAACTTGATCATTCAATACTACACTTACATCATTTTGTAGTTCCAATAAATCAGAT
>JAHKAT010000024.1 GCA_018825925.1 Bacteroidota bacterium
CAAAAACAGGATGATAAAATGCTGAAAAAGAATTCATGTGCGCAAAGACTTCTTCTATGCTCCAGGTTTTATCGTTTTGTTTCCATTGAAGCTGATCTTCCGAAAGGTGTTTCAACTTTCTTTGCACAAAATCTAAATTAGCTTGTGTTATTTTTTCTACTTCTATTATGAGTTGTTCGCCTGTCATTTTTATGAATTGATTCAAAAATACAATGTTTCGTTCTACTTATTTTCAATTTGCACACACTTTTTCAAAGGATTTGTAAACTTTTTTCAATTCTACTCAACAATAGTTTCACTACCTTCGCTTTGGCATGAATCAAGCATTAAATAAAACAATCCAAAAACCATTGATTTTAGTGACAAATGACGATGGCGTAACCTCAAAAGGGATACTCAGTTTGGTCAATGTTGCAAAAGAATTCGGGACCGTTATTGTGATTGCTCCGGACAAACCTCAATCGGGCATGGGGCACGCTATAACCATCTCACACCCTTTGCGACTTTCCCCTGTTGATTTATTTGAATCTGTTGAAACGTATTCTTGTTCTGGTACACCAGTAGATTGTGTTAAACTAGGGGTGTATGAAGTACTGCACCAAAAACCAGATTTGATTTTAAGTGGTATTAACCATGGAGAAAATACTTCAACGAATGTTCTGTATTCTGGTACAATGTCCGCAGCCGTAGAAGGTGCAATGGAAAATATTCCCTCCATAGGGTTTAGTTTAAAAGATTTTAATCCTGAAGCAGACTTTTCTGCATCTCAAATTGTTGCCAGAAAAATAATTAAAAAAGTTTTAGCGGAGGGTTTGCCTGATCATACTTGCTTGAATGTCAATATTCCTAAGGTGCGACCGGAAGAATTAAAAGGTATTAAGTGGTGTAAGCAAGCAGAGGCTTTTTGGGATGACCGCTTCGATAAGCGTTTTGATCAGTTTGGCAGGCCTTACTATTGGCTTACGGGTGATTTTGAATGTACCACAGATGATATTGAGTCGGATTTATATGCAATGAAGAATGGATTTGCTAGTATAGTTCCCACGCAGTTTGATCTTACAAATTACAAGGCCTTAGCGCTTTTAAAAAAATGGAAATTATGAATTTGAGAAATTGGAATAAACAGCATACGATTGGTTTATTAATAGGAATTTTAGCACCATTGATTTGTATTCCATTGGTAGTAATGATTTTGTCGTCGGTTCAAGGATACTCTTTTACACGACTTTGGAATACCTTTGAATTCAATCATCAGGTTCAAAGTAAAATCGTTAGTCTATCTATAATTGCAAATTTAGGCTTGTTTTATGTCTTTTTAAACAAAGAGAAATACAACTATGCGATGGGAATTATACTTGGAAGTATCTGTTTTTTACCGGTAATCTTGTATCTGATTTTTATAGCCTAAATGAAAAGAATTTATATAATCGCCGGGGAGGCTTCTGGAGATTTGCACGGAAGTAATTTATTGGAAGCCATGTTGGCGAAAGAACCTTCTCTTCAAATTAGATTCTGGGGAGGTGATAGAATGGCAAAGTTGGCAGGTGAACCAGTCAAACATATCAAAGAACTTGCTTTTATGGGATTCTTTGAAGTCATCGCTAATATCAGAACGATTGCCAAAAATATAGCTTTGTGCAAGTTGGATATCGAAGAGTTTCAACCAGACTTGATTTTATTTATTGATTATCCTGGGTTTAATCTCAGAATTGCTGAATGGGCTTCGAAAAAAGGGTTTAGAACTCATTATTATATTTCACCACAAATTTGGGCTTGGAAAGAAAATCGCATCATAAAAATCAAAGCATTTGTAGATAAAATGTATGTGATACTTCCTTTTGAAAAGGATTTTTACAAAAAACACAATTATTCGGTAGAATACGTTGGGCATCCCTTACTTGATGAAGTAGAGAAATTTAAAGAAAATGCTCCAACATTAGAAGAGTTTAGACTTAGAAATGGTCTCGATGAAAGACCGATTATTGCGATATTACCAGGAAGTAGAAAACAAGAGGTCCAAAAAAAGCTTCAGCGAATGTTGGGGGCTGTTGAAAACATAAAAGACTATCAAGTTGTGGTTGCAGGAGCGCCGACTTTGGAAAATCATTTTTATTTGAGTGTTTTAAATAAAAGAAGTGCCCATATCGTTTTTGACCAAACGTATGCATTGTTAACCTATGCTACAGCTGCTATCGTTACTTCAGGAACTGCAACATTAGAAACGGCCTTGTTTCGATGTCCTCAGGTAGTTTGCTACATTGGAAACAGTATTTCCTATCAGATTGCAAAAAAGCTAATAAACATTAAATACATTTCTTTAGTCAATTTAATAATGGACGAAGAGGTAGTGAAAGAATTGATTCAAAAGGAGTGTACTTCAGAGCTTATTTTCAAGGAATTACAAGATATTCTACCAAATGGTAACAAAACAAAATTTGTTTCGTTAAAGTATGAAGAATTGATTAATAAACTCGGAGGGGGTGGTGCAAGCGCTAAGGTTGCTGATCTTTTTTTGGAAGATCTCCACTCCAAATAATTATTGAATGAACGGCAACAGGCTTTTTTATATTGTTTTTTTCTTATTATCACATTTTACTTATTCGCAACAAATCCGAATTGGTGTGATGCGTGATTTCGCAATTAAAAAAATTCAATTTTCTCACAATATTGGAAATTATACTGTATTTGCTGATTCATTAATGATTGGGACTTTATCTACCAATGAATTTTTTGAATTAACTTTTGAGGATGAACTAAGGGTTCGAGTGAAAAAGGGATCGACCGACCTTGGTGCATACAGTAAAATTGTTTTGATTCAAAATACGCCTCAAACTTCTATAACTCTCACTACCAAAACTCCCGTAGCTAAAGTGAGAAAATATAAAGACGATTTTGAAGTTATTGCCACTAACCGCGAATTGAGAATCGTCAATGTTGCCGACTTAGAAAACTATCTGGCAGGAGTGGTTGAGTCGGAAGGCGGTGGTAAAAAGCATTTAGAGTATTATAAAGTTCAAGCCATAATGAGCCGCACATATGCCTTGGATAATTCAACAAAACACGAAAATGAAGGTTTTAATTTATGTGATCGTGTTCATTGCCAAGCATATCATAGTATGAATCGTTTTACACCTACCATAGACACAGCGGTGATGATGACGCAAGGTGTTATAATGGAGGATGAGCATAACGAACTTGCAGAGGCTTTTTTTCATGCGAATTGTGGTGGACAAACCTGTATGCCTGAATATGTTTGGAATACCTCTGTGCCTTATCTGAGTACATTTAAAGATACCTTCTGTATTTACACGAAACAAAGTACCTGGGAAAAAAGACTGTCTAAAGCTGAATGGCGCTCATTTTTAGTAGATCAATATCAATTTCCTGAAAATGATTCCGTTATTGGTCCTTTCTTGTATAATTTCAATCAAAAAGATAGAACGGCTTTTTATGTTTCTCCTGTTTTGGGGATACCCTTGCGCGATATTCGAACTAGATTTAATCTGAAGTCTACTTTCTTTTCGTCCAGCTTAGAGGGAAATGAAGTTGTTTTGAAAGGACGAGGTTATGGACATGGTGTTGGTTTATGCCAAGAAGGCGCTATGAAAATGGCGGTGTATGATTATTCAGCTGAACAAATTATTCGGTTCTATTTCCCAGGAATCAATTTGTGGAATATCGAAGAAAAATGGTTTTACAATCAGCCTGCTTTGGATATTTTATCCTTCTATTGAAACTTTACTCATAAGTGATGACAAAAATATCTTCGTTGTCTCTCTTGAAAAATTTCTTCTCTCGCGCAAACTTTTCTTTTCCTGATAAATAACGTAGTTCTTTCAGAGTTTCCTCTGTTTCCTTTAGTTTTTTAGCAATTTCGACTTTCGCTTTTTCTTGTTGATTCAACTTTCTTGATTGACGAACGATTGAAAAGATGTCTACATCATCTAAAAACAATGCGTAAAGCATAAATACCAAAAAAGTAAAAATGTATTTGTTCTTTAAGTATGGCATCAATTTTTTCACAGCTTAAAGATAAGGAATGAAGTCCTTTGCCGAACTTCTCGACTGTAAAGTTTTAAAGCTAGATATGTTTATTAACGCATCGAGTTACTTTTTTGATTTTTTCAATGTATCTTCAAAGGAAATCTAAAAGTATTTACACGTGAAAAAACAGAGAATATCAAAATTTATTATTTGGGCGGGTTCAATTTTACTTGTTTTTAGCTTAGGCGATTTCCTGATAAATGGAGGAGAGTTTCCGTGGGGTGGAATCTTTGCCAATTGTCTTTTAATCCTGTTGGGGGTTGTTAATTTAAAGGAAAATAAAAAACACCAACAATAAAGCCGATTCATAGGTTGAATCGGCTTTAGTTATTTTTATAACTCTCGTTTATTTATTTTTTTGAATCGAAATTCATAAAGAATTTCCCTCATGATCCTCTTCCTTTGATTATGGAATATCTATTAGGATTTACCTTTAAGAGAACTAATTTCCTTGCATTTGCTCGTCCTCTTCTTTATCAGGCTCCATCAATTTAGGTGCGTCTTTTTTGCCTTGCAAGTTGTCTAGTAAGTCTTCTAATTGACTCATTGATAATTGCTTGGCGATAATTTTTTTGTTTTTGTCAAGTACAAAAATGCGTGGCGTAGAAAAAATATCAAAAGTGGTTTGATAATTAAGGGCCTCAATGGTAGTGTACTTTGGCACAAACTGTCTAGCATCCTCTAAGGCTGCTTTATACAGAGATTCGGTTACCCCAACATTAATAAAAGTCAACTTGTTTTTACGAATAAAATCTTTCCATTTTTGAAAATCTTCTCCTACGGCTTTTCCAACCGCGAAAATCTCAACATTTCTCTCCTTTAACTTCTCCTTGTATAGAATTTCCAATTTTGGAGTTGTTTTTTTACAATGCCCGCACTCTGGATCCCAGAAGTACAAAACAGTGTATTCACTTTTTAGACTGTAAAAATCTTTCCAGTTTTTATCAGTGGTATCTCTTAAACTAATGTTGGGCGGAACAACTCCTAAAACTGTGTTTTTCTGAGCTGGAATTTTTTCACATAACTCCTTTAATTTGTCGTCCGTCATCCAAAATGCAGGTGATTTCCCCTCGGCATTTTTGGAGCAATAATACTTGTCAGCCATCATCACGAAAATTTTATCCATCCCCATGATCTTACTTTTTTGAAAATTCGTAGTTAAAAAAGTAACAGTGTACTTGAATACTTCGGATTTAGGATTTAATCGATCTACTAATTCAAATCCATATTTAATAATAGTATCCCAATGTTGTACCATCATTGTTCGACCGAAATAAGTAGAAAGTTTTGCATTAAAAATGGGCATGTTTACTACGCGGTCGTCAGTCAGGTCAATATTATCGAAAAAATGATCGCGATAATAATGGTAAGCAAACAAACTATCAATTGCTTTGCCGTTCTCGTCTTTTGGAGCTTCAGGAATTTCAATTTCCAAAGACATCTGCACTATTTTTGAAACTAACTTGTTTGGGTTTTGACTGATTAAACTCTTTTGATACGCTAAAACTTCTTTAGAAATATTTTCAATTTGTTCGGTCAAGGTTTTATAGGTCAGCTCACCTTCCGTTGTACCCTTTCGCTGCTCAACTAACTGGTTTGCAAGGATTTTCTTTTCATTCAAGTAACGGATATAATCGACAAAAATCCTATTTTCTTCTGACTTTTTGACTTTCATAAACTTGACAAAATCCTCAGTGGTGGTTTCAATTTGTACTTCTTCATTGTTGTAAATAAACTCAAAGTACTTCTGTTCAGGCAGCAAAACAGCCATGATTCCAGGTTTTTGCTTTGCACCGTCAAATTCAACAATGCCATTTTTCATCTCCACTGTGTCAGCATAAAACAACTTTTCACCATAATATTTAATTAAATGTACCGTGGTGTCTGGCGCTCCAGCTATTTTAAATCTTAATTTTTGTGCAGTTGCTACTTGTTGTAAAGCGACAATTGCCATTAACAGAAAAATTTTTTTCATCCCTATATATCTTGTATGATTTTTAAATCAATTGTAATTACATTTTTTGAATCTAACGAATAGACGAACAAAATTAGAAAACCGTCAGAAATTAACAGAAGTTTAACCAATTAATACTCCCGCATTATTCCATTTTTTGCATTCAAATAGGAAGCGATTGCAAAAAATAAGTAGGCAAGCGCTAGAGCTACTACACTTATCCATGCCATCGAGGTGCCAATATACAGTCCTCCAGCCATAAACATTTCATCTAAAAAGTATTTGAAAATAAAGAAAACGGCTAACCCAATAATGGCCACTATTCCAAAAATTTTAATAAAATACCAACTGAAGGAATGAATGATTTTCTTAGGTGAATATCCCATGCGTAATAGGGTCCTTACTTCGTATGCGTTTCGCGATAACAAAAGTTGTAAATACTGGATCAAAACTAATCCTGAAACAAAAACGGCAATTACAGAAATCCCTAAAACCACAAGAAATAAGGTTCCAACTACACTTTTTAATCGGCCAACAACCATTTGAGAGTTTTTAGCCTCTAAACCTCTTTTGGTCAATAAGTCATCAACGAGACCAAATTCACTCTCTTTACCAGAAATCATGATTTGTGTAATCTTGTTTTCATCGCCTTTTCCAAATTGTTCGTTCCCATAGGTCATAAAACTTTCAGGCACCAAAATCGATGAAACTTCGTTGGTAAAACCAATAATTCGTGCATCTTCATAAATCAATTGTTCATTGCGATCACGCATTCTAAATTTAAACTTTACTTCCATTGCCAAGTCGTCGGATACCTGCGGAATACCACTAGCACTCATAAAAGTGTTCAACATTACAAGAAAATCTCGCGGTAAAATGATTGGTACAAACGAATCACCAGGTTTCCATTTCCATTTATTGGATTTAACATCCAAAAATTCTTTGTCCACAGTTTGTATGAACACGTCGGATCGGAAATAGGGTACCAGGGAATCCGCCGTTTGGAAGGAAATATCGAAATTATTGGAAATCACTGGCTTTACTTCCTGAATGAAAGATTCAGCTTTTATTTTTTCCAATTCGCGCGGACTAAAATCTGTTTTCGTCAGATTCAAAGTACTAGAGTTTGTTACTTTTTTTTGAACGATAATGGTGTTTGGACCAAGAATATCGGCTCCTTTGCCAAATTCATTGACCTTAATTAAGTAATGAATTGAGGTCACCAAGAAAGTAATCCCTAAGAAAGAGCCTATCATCGCGATAATCAGCTGTTTCTTGTCTTGATTTTTATATAAAATTTGATTTAACATGTTCAAAGTTTTAATTCACGTGTATACTGGTAATCGTGTGTTTCCCCCAAAGTCGTTAGAACGAAACCAGCATTTTGCTCGAGGCAACGTTCTTTGATAAGTTGAAGTGCTTTAGAGGCATTCTCTTTATCAAGATGAGAAAATGGCTCATCCATAATTAACCACTCAAAAGGTTGAACTAAGGCTCTAATTATGGCCACTCGTTGCTGCTGTCCCATCGATAAGAGACCACACTTCTGGTTCCACTTATCTCCGATTCCAAGAAAGATTAATTTTTCTTCTAATTCTTTTTCCGAATAAACGCCAACTAGGTTGTTTTTTAACAATAAATTATCGCGAACGGATAGATTTGGAAATAGCTGAAGATCTTGAAACACTACGGAAATTTTTTGCTGGCGAATGATGGTCCATTCTTCAGGTTGAATTGTTTTAATGTCTTTTCCATCGAACAATATTTCACCGGTGTAATCTCTACGCAATCCTGCTGTTGTAAAGGTAAAGGTTGATTTGCCCTTTCCAGACGA
>JAHKAT010000289.1 GCA_018825925.1 Bacteroidota bacterium
ATATGTTTGGATAGCTCGTGGCAATTTTTTTTCCCTCAAAAAAGGAAATATCCTTGTAAGTCTCCCCTTTTGAAATTGCGAGTGACAAGCGACAACCAGCGAAACCGAGAGGCATGATCTCATCTACCTTTTTGTTTTTTTCCCATACTTCATTTTGACCTAAAATCCCAATGTCTGCAATGCCTTGTTCCACATATTGTGGGATATCATCATCTCTTAAAAAGAGAATCTCGATTGGAAAGTTTTTTGCTGCTGACTTTAATTTACGATCACCATTTGAAAATGATATTCCGCAAGATTTAAATAATTCAAGCGATTTTTCGCTTAATCGACCACTTTTTTGAATCGCTACTTTTATTTTGTTCATTTTTAATTGTTTAAATCTGAGCAAAATCAAAGCATAAAAAAACCGCCTGAGATTGCTCAGACGGTTCATGAATATTTTGCTTTTTTAATTACACACTATCATCATTACGCCTGAGGGCATTTATGATGATGATGATGTAGGTTTAAAAAATTCATTTCTTTTTTTCTTTGGGCAAATGTATAACTTTTTTACGCCTAAAAAATATTCTGACAAAAATTTAACAATTATTTTTCAATTAAAATCTTCTTGAAAAGGTGTTTGTATAGCATAAGTAACAAGTAAAAACCATTCTACTTTCTAAAGATTTTAAAGGGTTTGAGCTAAGCACTTCAAGCTCATGCAATCAAATGTCATTGATAATTAAGCCTTTAGACTATTCACAAAGAAAACACCTAGAAAGGCACTATTTCACAACAGTAACCTTCTCACTTACATACCCTTGTCCGTTCGACAAGCGAACCAAATAAGTTCCGGCATAAACGGTTTGCACATCGAAATAGGCCATTGTACTACCTGGCATGATGGCTTTTGTTTGAATTACTTTGCCTGTCAAATCAATCAATTCCAATTTGATTTCTTCCTTCACCAAATCATTCACTTGAATAGCGATTAAATCTGATGCTGGGTTTGGAAAAATATTGATGTTGGTGTTTTTAAGGTCCATTTCTGAAATACCGACATTAGAGAAAACCGTGGTTGACTCAGTTACAGAACTCACTTTTCTGTCGGTTGCAATGCCATAAAAGGTTGGGCCAACGGCATACGGATATGCAGAATTCCAGTTGGCATCAACCGTCGTAAAATAAGCGTATGTTCCATTTGGATACTCTGGTGTTACACAAAAACGTCCATTGTGTTCATCCAAATAATCTTCCTCACCGGGATGTGATACAAACTCATAATCTTCACGAAAATAACCCAAGAAATACGTAGAACTTATGGCTGGTCCGTCGGCGACATCAGTCCCGTCTGCATGATGTGTTCGCACTGTAATATTTCTCTTATCGTAACCTGATTTGATGCGCGTTACCCCTCCTGTTCCATTTGAGTTTTGAAAACCGTAAGCACCATAAATTGGGAAACCATCATAGGCAAAGCCAATTAATGGAGAATGATTGGTGCTGTCTATCGCATACAAACCTTCTGCATCATACATGTTGCAAATATTAGAAATCACTTGTAAGTCCAATTTAAAAGCGGATGGATTCTGGTGATGGTGGTAATTTCCCATTGCTGGGTGACCTTTCGCGCAATCAAATCCTCCTTTTTCTGCAGGAATTGCGTCTCTGTTCCAAGCTTGCGCAGACCCCATTCCTCCGGGACATGGAGGGTTTCCTGGTCCTCCACACAAGGCTCCCGTATTTGGATTCCAAGCTACTCCATCTCTATAATCAAACAAGGCCACACCATTGATGAAAAGACCTATGTTTGCTCCGTTTGTAGCAATCGGCGTTCCGGTATTGGCTTGTGGCGACAAAGGAAATTTGTAAATTCCATTTTGATTCGTAGCATTCGATGGATTACCATCCAAAAAAGGTCCAGTTGGATACGAAGGAACACCACTGGCGGTAACGTAAACGAAATTGGTTGAATACTCTACTTTTTGGCAATTGACCACTATGTTATTCGCCTGAGGCGTTGAGTTTCCCGAAGTGTAAAAGGTTCCAGTTTGTGAAGTATTTTGTAACCACGAAGTTATTGCTGGACTCATTTGAGCGTGTGCTTCTGCGCCTAATAAGAACAATGCTATAGTAAAAATTCCTTTTCTCATAACCATCTAATTTTTCGTTTTATATTTTATTAATTTCGAAGTTGTGTCTTTAATAATGTGATTTAGACGACCTTTTTATCGCTTTCCTTCGCGAATCGAAATTTATTTTTTAAGTAATTCCATGGGGAATTGATGCTTCTTATCAAACACAAACTTTTCATCGCTCAAAGTCAATAGAAAAGCAATGATATCCACTTGTTCATTTGAAGTTAAGCCGACCATCTTTTTTAGTCGTTCGTCCTGTTTAAACTGCACTGATTCGCCTTTGGCATAATGTTTTAAAACATCACTCAACTTGCTGAAACGTCCATCGTGCATATAGGGAAAGGTGTATTTTAAATTTCGCAAAGAAGGGATTTTGAAATGTTGATTGTCGTCTGTTCTCTCTGTAATACTTTTGCGACCTTCATCTTTTAAAAGCGAGTCTAAAGCCAGACCGTTGTTGGCAAATTCATAGGTTGAAAAAAGCGGTTCGCGATGACAACTCGCACATTTCTGAGCAAAAAGTTGGTAGCCATTTTGTTCTTGTTCATTAAAGAATTCCTTCCCTGCTTTTACTTGGTCGTATTTTGAAGTTGCACTAATTAGGGTCAATTGAAACTGCGACATTACCTTTAAAATTCTCTCACCAGTGATGTTGCCATCATTGTAAATCTTCCCAAATTGTTGTCGGTAGAATTTACTCCTTTTCAACTTTTGGACAATATTCGCTAAGGTTTCATTCATTTCAATCACATTGGATATAGGAGCCAAAGCTTGAACATCAAGGTGGTGAATAGCTCCATCCCACATGAACGATTTTTGCCATGCGAGATTGAATAATGCAGGGGCATTTCGTGTGCCTATTTGGTCCTTTATACCGTGACTTAATTTGTGGTCTGTATGTGCAAAGGCATTGTATGGCGAATGGCATGAAACGCATGAAATGGTGCTGTCTGATGAAAGAATGGGGTCGTAAAACAAAAGACGGCCGAGTTCAATCTTATCTTCAGTGAGTGGATTCGTTTTAAAATCATAGATAGGTTGAGGGAAAGCGGATGGAAGAGTGAACTTTTTGTATACCGTTAGGGACCAACTAACGAATAAAAACAACATTAGCATTCCTCTTTCGAAAAATCTTGTTTTTCCTTTCATGGTGTTACAAAGGTTAAACGCCCTATTGTCTTCATCATTTCAACAGCCTCGACAGAAGGACGCATGATCTGAAATAATTCAACTTCTTGATTTTGAAGGATTAATGAATCCAAAGGAATGATTATTCGGACCAGGGAGGTTGCCTCTGCCTGAAACTCCAAGGCAACAATCGCAGCAAATGGTTTTTGATATCCTCCCAAGTGATAAACAAATTCTTGCTCGGCACCGCCTGTCTGTATAATTTTCCCTTCCAATTTAAAATGTATGTAGCCGCTTTGCCAAGTCCAATACATACCCTTGGTTGGGTCCAAATCTCCAGCTAAAACACCTGATACATTTGTAGAGCTGTCCAAACCTAAATTGAAAGTCAAACGATTAAAAGGTTTCGATTTTAAATATATTTTGTTGGAATTCTTCTTGCTTAGATCGACAAGTAGGGCCTTTTCTTTTAAATGACCCACCTTCTTATTTCCTTTGTAAAACTGAAGGTCGGAAAGATAAAATTGTATGTTCTGAAAAACTACAAAATCTCCGTTAGACATAGCGTAATTCTTGCCCAATTCGATTTTACTTTTACCAAACTCTAGATCAACCTGAATTTCTATCTCAACTTTTTGTCCGAAAGCTGGCGACTGGACCATAAAATAAAAAACAAAGGCAAGAAATCGCATATTTACTTGCGCTTTAAAGGTCTAGCAGGAGGACCAAAAAGCCGATCAATTTCCTTCATCAACTGCTCAAAATCTTTCATTTGATTCGGGCGACAAATGGATTGAATCTCTCGAAAATGATCGAGGTGTGTTCTTTCTATTTCTATTTGAAGAGCGGCTATTTCTTCCGTCCAAATATTGGTTTGAATAGTATCTGAAACGTTACGATAAAGGGCTTTTTTCTTCTCTTTTATTTCTTTGTCCAAAGAAGTTATTCGAGTGCGATGTCTTGCAATTGTCTTCTCATACGTTTTCACCTGAGCATCGTCGAAATGCAATTTTTCAATCACCAATCTTTTGGGTTCACGAGGTGGTTTTTGCCCTCTAAACAATAAAAACCCAAGAAAAATAAGATTTACTAGCAATAAGCCAATGATAATGAATTTGTATTTGTTGAGCTTATTCATGATATAAAGCGTTTTGATTTATATTCACCAAAGAACTGATTTCCTGCTGCTTGTAGGATTGATTTGTTTGAACCAAGGTGTAAATTTCTGTCACCAGAGATAAGACCAAAATTGCCGCAGCCAATCGAATCCAACTGATGGGCACAATCTCCGCAACAGGTTGGTGTATGGCCATTTGTATACCATTCCACAGTGAATCAGGTGCCTCTACCTTTTTAATCTTGTTCAATATGTCGAATTCTTCTTTCATTTGGAATATTCTATTTCTTAGACGACTGTTTGTTTATTTTCCTTCGCTTTGTCTTAATTTTTCCGCCAAATTCTTTTTTGCCCTTTGAAACAAAGACTCTACCGCTTTGGGGCTAGTTTCCAAAATTTCTGCTGCTTCAACTTGCGACAAACCTTCAATTTTCAAGAGAATTAAAGCTGTTTTTTGGTTTTCAGGTAACTCGTTGATCAAGGAAAAAAGTCGCTCAACTTCCTCTTTGTTCTCTAATTCTACACCCGGATGATTGAAGTCTGGAATAGACGAATGGTCGTCCGACTCTATGGATTTGGCGGTGAATAAAGACCAGCGTTTTTTTCGTTTTTTTGCTTTGATATAATCCAAGGACTGATTCACTGTAATGCGGTAAATCCAAGTTTTCAAAGCAGCGGCTTCTTTAAATTGCCCGAATTTTTCATACACCTTCAAAAAAACATCCTGGGCAACCTCTTCTGCATCCTGTGTATTTTGTGTATACTGGAGTGCTAGGTTGTACACCAAGTTCTTGTGCTCACGATATATTTCTTCGAAATTCATTTCCAAACCAGATATGAACTTATGAAAAAATAAAGCGTAAAGCCCTTAAAAATTAAAAAAGAATTCTCAAGCTTATCTTTTGTGAACAAGTTAAACAGAGTTTTCGAAGAGAAAAATTTATTCTTGGGCTTTGGTTCTTGAAAATGAAATATGAAAAAAAGCCACCCATCTAACGAGTATATTACCTAAAACCATTTTGGTGAACCCGAATGGGATCGTGGAGGAAACCAAAATTTAAATTATAAGCAACAAAACCCATTCTACTTCCTTATTTACTGCCCTTCGAATCTTGATTTATCAAATTTCGGTATAGTCATCCCTAAATTGATGCATTTGGCTTGAAACCCAATAAAATCAATCGTTTTTTATGTACATCAAATGTCCCAAAAAGTTCAAAAAAGGAGTTTAGTTAGAAATTTGTACGATAAAAGAGTGTGTGCACTTTAAAGTTAAACCCCACTAAACTCTTCAAAAGCATCTTTTCCAATTTTGTAAGCATGCAAACTATTTGGGATTATCAGCAGGTCTTTTGAGTTTTTAAAAAGTGTTTTACTCGTGATGGTCCCTTTCGCCATTTTATTTTTACGCAGAAAGAAATTTAGTTTGTCTGCTTTTAAATTATCGGTCCATTTTACCTCCAATGCCCATTGCGCCTTTTGAAAAGTTGGATTCAACTCTATCAAATCTACCTCTCCCTCAGAGTTTCCAGATTTCCAGGAGGCGTAGCGCAGAAAGTCGTGTTTGCTATGTAAGTATTGGGCAAAAACTGCTGTTTCCACTAAATGAGGAAAACGCTCATCGTTAGCGTCTACTTTGCCAAAAAGACCTGTGAACAAGCTTGGATTGGTTAAATAAATCTTGAATTGCGTGATGTTTTTAAAGCGTTTGGCGGTCACATCTATTCGGTGCAAGACTTTTATTAAAAAGGCCGACTCCAAATAAGTGATATACTTCTTTAGCGTTTTCACATCCATTTTGGTTTCTTGAGAAACACTTTGGTAATTCAATATTTCACCACTTCGGTAAGCCAACACATTGAAAAATTGCTGAAGTTCTAAAATATTTTCAATCCCAAACAAACCGGGAAGGTCTTTCATGATCACCTTTTCCGTTATGTCT
Organism: Bacteroidota bacterium; assembly: GCA_018825925.1. Classification (GTDB taxonomy): domain Bacteria; phylum Bacteroidota; class Bacteroidia; order Flavobacteriales_D; family Crocinitomicaceae; genus UBA2040. Next base: position 6,311 of record JAHKAT010000289.1, read on the forward strand.
TTCTGAATGATAATTTCGGGGTTTTTAATTTTTTCAGGATTCAAGGCAATCTCTGGAAACCCACCAAAATTGATGTAATCGCGAAAATGATTGTTTAAAGCCTCCATATCATCACAGCCATAAAAGACCTGTCCTTCTTCATCCTGAAGCGTAAAAGGTTTCAAAAGACCATCATATCCATTCAAATCGATGTATTCTGCAAAGGTAAGGGGCGGTAAAAAGAAATCGGTAAAGCGTCCAGCTCCACTTTCTGTGCTTTTCATGCGTAAGGCCGCTGCGGCACTTCCACTAACCACAAATTTTGTGTTCCGAAAACGATCGACCAAGGATTTAAGATGAATTTCCCAATCTTTTAAATATTGTATTTCATCAAAAAAAACATAGCAATCCTCAATAGTATTCCCGGTAATGCTTAACGCCTTTTCAACCAAAGTTTCAAGATGAACATTGGTATAAATGGGCGTGTCCAGACTAAAATAAAAAATCTTACTTGCGGGAATTTTCCTCGCCAATAAATCTTGAATGGCTTGATACATCATGACCGTTTTACCCACACGCCGAGGCCCCATCAATACCACAGCACGATGTGGAAAAGATTCAATCACTTTATCAAAAAATCGTGGATAATAATGTCTCCGACCATGATTCGAATAATAGGGTATTTCTCCACTCTCCCACCAAAAATGGTCTGCCCGCAATCTTCGATTCAATATGTTCTCATCAAATGTCATTTGCTTATCTTTCTCCAAAGATACACAAAATTAGGTGAATGTACATATTCCGGTACGATCATACCAAAATATGTACATATGTTTTGAAGCCTAATGAAATCAGGCATTTATATGTACATCAAAATACAAAATCATCTCATATTCGAACTAATCTGAAAAATAGGTACAAAAAAATCCCTCGATCAAATGACCGAGGGATTCAATATTATGAAGTAGAATCTCTACTATTTTGCTTTTGCACAACAAGGTTTTTCACAACCTTTTTTGCAACTTGCTTTCGCTTCGCCTTTGCATTCTGATTTTGACATTGGACAAACAGCACCTTCTTTCAATTTACCATTTTCGTCGAACATCGCCATGCACTCTGCTTTTTGCTCAGCTGTACAACCTTTAGCGTCGCACATTTTAGCGCACTCTTCTTTGGTCATGTCTGCTGTCATCGTACATTTCATGTCCGCTTTTGCTTTGCAACAAGCTTTTTGTTCAGCGTGACAAGCTGCAGCTCCAGTTGCATTTGACTCAGCACCGTGACCACCCAAGATAGGAGCGATCACCAAACCGATCAAACACGTCAACTTAATCAAAATGTTCATTGAAGGACCTGAAGTATCTTTGAATGGATCACCTACTGTATCTCCAGTTACTGCCGCTTTGTGCGCATCAGAACCTTTGTACGTCATTTCACCGTTGATTTCAACACCAGCTTCGAATGATTTTTTAGCGTTGTCCCATGCACCACCA
>JAHKAT010000290.1 GCA_018825925.1 Bacteroidota bacterium
ATTACCTTTTGCTCAATGGCTATTGCAGGAGCAATACCTTTAATATAATCCACTTCAGGTTTGTCTAGTTTCCCAAGAAATTGCCGTGCGTAAGAAGATAAACTTTCAATAAAGCGACGTTGGCCTTCGGCGTACAAAGTGTCAAAGGCGAGTGAAGACTTTCCAGACCCTGAAAGCCCAGTAATCACAGTCATTTTCCCATGTTTTATCTTTACATCTAAACTTTTAAGATTATGAACGCGAGCACCTTTAACTTCAATAAATTTTTCCATGATTTCTTTCGGAAAGTAAAGATAACAGTTCATAAATAGAATAGGTGTAGCTAAACAATAATAATTGACAAAAGGAAAAAGTAGTGTGAAAGTTTTTGAATTTAGAATATAATGTTCTATATTCGTTGTTCATCAAAACAAGACGTCTATCGATACATAGTTACACTTTAAACAATTTTTTTTAATTAAATAAGTGGTTGCTATGTCTTTAACTAAACTTGACGATAGATTTCTAATCTCTGAATATACAAACGGTAATGAAAAGGCTTTTGAAGTCTTAATGATGCGACATAAAGATCGTATTTATCGTTCTATCTATATTAAAGTTAAAAATCCTGCCCTAGCGCAAGATATTTTTCAAGAGGTTTTTATAAAGGTGGTGAATACCATTAAATTGGGTAATTATAATGAAGAAGGAAAGTTTTTACCTTGGGCATTGCGAATCGCTCAGAACATGGTGATTGACCATTTCCGTAGAAATAAAAAAATAAAATTGATTTCAGAAAGTAGTTCAAAATCGGATGATTATAATATTTTCCATACACTACCCATGGAGGATGCTAATATCGAACAGGTTATCTCCAAAGACGAATTGGAAAAACAAATTGTTGAACTGATTGATTATTTGCCAGATTCTCAAAAGGAAATCTTGGTTATGCGTTTATTCCAAGACATGTCATTTAAGGATATTGCAGAAACTAAGGGGATAAGTATCAATACTGCGCTTGGGCGCATGAGATATGCTTTAATCAATATCCGAAAAATCATTGAAGAAAATCAAATAGTAGTGAGTATTTAGCATTTAAGCTTTTTATTTATGCATGCTTAGTTTTTTTAGCTGTTTTTATGCTGTATTATTGAATTAAATTTTGTACTTTCATAGAACTAATATTCACAAAATAATATAATACCACATTAATATGGCTAGTAAGAAAATAATTATTCTGGTCTTAGCCACTCTGATAGCATGTTCAGCGATTGCACAGCCTGGAAATACAGGATGGAAGGACCCTGGGACTTCAAGTAACAATCTTTCTTCAGGCGTGGTTTCTTTCCTGTTGCCATCAAATATTTTATCGTCTGATAATTCTCGTAGTTTGGTTACAGCCTCAGTTTTGAATCAACTGAGTCATTTCATCGTGGGTTCAAATTTTGGATTTGTAGTGCCGGGGGCGGCGACAATTACTGGAGTTGAGGTGATGATAGAAAAAAGTGCTGTTGGAATTGGCGATGCAATTACCGATAATTCAGTAATGTTATTCAATGGAGGTTCATCAATAAGTTTAAATAGAAAAAAGACGGGGTCTTGGCCACTATCTGACACTTATTTTACCTACGGTAGTGATAGCGATCTTTGGGGTGCAGCTTTAACTCCAGCGATTGTTAATTCCTCAGCCTTTGGAGTTGGATTAAGTGCCGCACTGGGTGGTATAGGTCTGCCAGCGGCAAGAATAGATCATATTCAAATGAGAGTATTCTATTCAGTTCCTTTACCTGTTGGATTTGGTGATATAAAAGCCTTTAGTACTCAAACTGGAGTAATGATAGAGTGGTCGACAATTTCTGAGTTCAACAACTCATTTTTTGAAATTGAACAATCTATTAATGGCAAAAAATGGACAACAGTAGGACGAAAAAATGGTGCTGGAACCTCTATCAATGAATTAAACTATAATTTCACTGATACTTTGAATCAGTCGGGTTATTATCGAGTTAAACAAGTTGATTTTGATGGAAAATTTTCTTATTCTGAGCCTGTTTTTTCAATTGTCAGTGACATTGATAGCTCTTCTCAAAATCTCATCGTAAGATATTTTTCGGCAAACTCTACATTACGAGTTCAACAGTTTTTTGATATTGTTGATGTGCAAATGACAAATTCGCTAGGGGAAATGATAGTTTTTGATATTAATCAGGTGAGTTCAACAATTTGGGATATAAAACTAGCCACGAAAAAACAATCGGAATTAGTTTTTATTCAGGTAAAAGATAGTGCTGGAAGTATAAGTACTAAAAGTATTTACCTTCAAAATTAAAATGAAATAGAAATGATAATTTTAGTAGGAGAGGCGTAATCTTAGGGTTGCGCCTTTTTTATCATTACCAGCTTCCACCGGCACCTCCGCCTCCAAAGCCTCCGCCACCAAAACCTCCGAAGCCACCACCTCCAAAACCACCAGATGAGCCACCTCCGCGACCTCCCATTCCACCTAAGGCTCCTAGAAAGAAACCTCCAGAAGACATGGTCATTCCACCACCGCCCCCTCGGCGATTAATGATTACAAAGAGGACTATTCCAATGAGGACCAAAATGGCCATAATTAGCCGTTGCTTTTTCTCGTTTTTTCTTAAAGTTTGAGAATAAGTGTCTTTATTATATTCACCAATTGCCAATTTCATTAAAATCGTGGTTGCTCTATCTATTCCTTCATAAAATTGTTGATTTTTAAAAGAAGGAATCAGTTCGTTTTCAACGATTTGTTTTGAAGTTGCGTCGGGAATTGCACCTTCCAGGCCGTAACCGACACCAATGTGAGTTTTTCTTTGACCTTCCCCTCCAGTCGGTTTGATCAACAAAACAATTCCATTGTCCTCATTCGCTTGGCCTACTTTCCATTTTTGACCTAATTCGGTGGCATAAGACCAAGGTTCCAGACCATTTAGATCATCAACAATTACGACAACTATTTGATTCGATGTGGCTCTGGCAAACTCTTGTAGCTTTTGTTCGAGTTGTGAAGCTTCCTGCTGACTAATGAAATTAGGAAATTCAGTAGAAAGATTGTTGACTAACCGAGCAGGTTTTGGTGCTTCAGGGACCAAGTCTTGCTGACCAAAAATAAGCAAAGGGATTAGAAATGTTAACGCGAGGAAAAATTTCATTTATTCGTTTAGTTTTTCAAAGGAGATATCGTCGGATAACTCGTTAATATCGTCTTTTTGATAAGGAAAAAAGTGCAATAAACGCTCACCAATTTCCAATACCGCATCTTGAATACCTATAGCATATTGACCTTCCGAAAAGGCTAGTTTAAGCTTGTCAACAGTTGATTGCCAAAAACCTTTCGGTAGAACAGAATTAATTCCTTTGTCACCAATGATTGCCAACTGTTTGTCACTCAATGCAATGTATAGCAAAACGCCATTTCTATCTTTGGTTCTTTCCATTTTTAACAAGGAAAAAACTTTGATTGCGCGCTCTAGGGGTTTGCCCCCACATTTTTCTTCTATGCGAACTCGAATTTCGCCCGAGGTATTTTTCTCAGCTATTTTAATAGCCTTCTTGACTAATTCTTTCTCCGATTTACTTAAAAAACTGG
>JAHKAT010000291.1 GCA_018825925.1 Bacteroidota bacterium
AAATCGTGATTGGAACTATAAAACGAATTTATGATTTGTACATTCAAAACGGAATCAATCTTAACTTGGTGCGTTATTTTGTAATTGATGATAGTGAAGTGGTGTTCAACGGTCACAACCCTGGTTATTTACTTCGTATTGCTGATAGTTTACCGAAATGCCAGGTAGTTTTAAACTGTCATGACATAACTCCAAAAATTAAATCATTTATAGACGAGGTAGAAATTCCATTCGTCACTTTAAAATTAGGCGTTTAATCTACCTGATTGATTATCATCTCAACGACCAATCTATCGATAGGGAATGTAAATTCGATTTCTTTCAATTGTGAGATGGAAAACCATGCCGGGAATTCTCCTTCACTGCTTGGTAAAAAGTTGTGGTCAACCGTGGATATCTTGTTTAATTCCGTTGATACGACATTGTAATAAAACGAAATCAATTGGTCTTGCGTGTTAAAAACGGAAATTTGTTTGAACTCATTTACATAAAAAAGTTCTTTCACTTCAATAGTAACATCCAGTTCTTCGCGCCACTCTCGTACCAAACATTCCGCTAAACCTTCTCCCCATTCTAAACCCCCACCAGGAAATTTAATCATGTGCTTTCCATTGCGCAATTCTATAGAAACTAGAATCTGATTTTTCTCATTTCGCAAAATTCCATACGCACGGAGGTTAAATCGATTCATTATTCTAAAATCTCAGCAATATTAGGCCTAAAGTATAAATCACTTTTCAGTACCTTTCCGTCTTCGCGATAAATTGCTTTTCCATTCTCATCAAGTTTACTCATGTTGGAACGTTGGATTTCTTGAAAAACCTCCTCAATTTTCTTCTGTAGACCATGCTTCAAAATTGTACCACACAAAATGTATAATTGGTCCCCAAGTGCATCTGCAATTTCCACTATATCTCCCTTTTTAGCCGCTTCCAAATACTCTTCATTTTCCTCTGCCATCAAACGAAAGCGAAGTTCTATATCTGATTCTGAAAGCTTTGCTACTGGGGAATAATTATTTTGAATGCCGAAAGAAGTATGAAACTTTTCTACTTCGCCTATAATGTCTTGAAATTCCATGGGAGTGATTTTTTATATTGAAACAAAGATGGGTAAATCCACTATGAATTGATTCTTAATTTTTTCAACACAAAATCAACAAATACATTCAAATATTTGATTTTCAAGTAATCAGAGCCGACCTGTGTTCCCAAAAATCGGGATAACTCTTTTTTACTGAATCTTTTCCTTCTAAATGACAATCTCTCGACATAAAGGAAGAAAGCACACCAATAGCCATAGCAATTCGATGATCATCGTGAGCCGAAAAAGCACTCGACAATAAGCTTTTAACCCCCAAAACACTCATTTTGTCTTGGTCTGGAAATAAATCTATTTGAACACCCATTTTCAAAAGCTCTTGTTGCAGCGCAATTCCCCTATCTGATTCCTTTATTTTTAATCGATTCAATCCAAAGATTGTCGATTGACCTTCTGTCAGTGCTGCTAAAACGACCAACGCAGGAAATAAGTCAGGACAGTCCGTCGCATCAAACTCAAAAGATCGCCGATTTTTGCCTTCAACGGTTAGACCATTTTCTCCATGCACTATTTTACAACCAGCACCCACCAATGCCCGAAGCATTTGTTTGTCGGCTTGTAAGCTTTTCATAGAGAGTCCCTGCAATTCGATGGCAGAACCGAGAGCCGAGGCTGCAAGCCAACAAGACGCTGCACTCCAATCACTTTCCACCATGTATTCTTGTGCCTGGTATTTTTGACCACCTTTGATTATAAAATGATCGCCCTCCTTCTCAATTATTTGAATGCAAAATTGATTCATCGTTGCGAGTGTCATTTCCAAATAGGGTCTGCTTTTTAAATTTTCTATTATTATTTCAGAATCAAATTCCGCCAAGGGTAAAGCCATCAATAGCCCAGAAATGAACTGTGAACTTTGAGAACCATCCAAAACAAACTTGTTTTTGTTCGAAAAACCTTTAAAAGTAATCGGTGCATAAGCTGAACTTACCTTCAGGTCGGTTTCTTTAAATTGTTGTTGATAAAAGTCCATTGGACGATTGACCAAAGTGCCCGAAGCCGACAAAACATGATTTCCACCTCGAATCGCGCATTGACCTGCAATCAAACGAAACCCTAGGCCACTTTCACCCAAATTCATCTCGGTATTTTTCGGAAATCCACCAACCCCTTCAATTTCGACACGGTCGTTAAACTCAATGATTCTTGCTCCAATTAGGCGAATATTCTCAAGCATTTGAACCTCATCATTGCTCTTGCCTACATTTCTTAAAATAGAGGTTCCTACACTTAATCCAGCTGCTAAAATGGCCCGTTGGGCGTCACTTTTACTTGGAGGTATGTTTAAAATCCCTTTTAATAATCCAGGCTGCAAGATCATGGTGTTTCCGAATTTGGAAGATTTGGATTCATCACTTTTGTTTGGTGTCGAATCGATTCTTGATGTATTGCATCCATGGCTTGACGGATAAATCTTTCCGTGAGCTGATAATCTTCACTTTTTGACATTCGTTTAGAAATCACCTTTGCCCAATGTTCTTGCTGGTATATGGTGATGTTGTTCAATCTCTTGAATTCGCCAACTTCTTTGCTTAAATTCATTCTTGACGATAAAATATCGAACAATCGATCGTCCAATAATTCTATTTTGTCTCTAAACTCCTGCAGCTGTTGTTCTATCGTTTCATTGCTTTCTGAAGATCTTAGCACCAAATTCATCAGTAACTTTCCCAAACCTTTTGGAGTCACTTGCTGCGAAGCGTCCGACCAAGCTTTCAAGGGGTCAGGATGGGTTTCTATCATCAAACCATCGTAGTTTAAGTCCATTGCTTTCTGACAAATTTCAAGCAACAAATCTCTTTTTCCAGCAATGTGACTAGGGTCACAAATCATCGGAATATCTTGGCATCTCTGACGAAAAGCCATAGGTATTTCCCAATTTGGCGCATTGCGATATTTGGGATGCTTATAAAATGAAAAACCTCGGTGAATAGCTGCCAAATCTTTAATTCCTGCTTTTTCTAATCTTTCAAAAGCTCCAATCCACAATTCTAAATCTGGATTTACTGGATTTTTAACCATCACAGGAATATCAACACCTTTTAAGGCATCGGCAATTTCTTGCACCGCAAAAGGATTCACTGTCGTACGAGCTCCAATCCACAATACATCTACACCCGCTTTTAATGCGGCATTGGCATGATGGGCATTGGCAATTTCAGTAGTTGTTGGTAAACCACAAGCTTTTCCCGCCTCTACCAACCAAGGCAAACCAATAGCCCCAACCCCTTCAAAAGAATCTGGTCTAGTGCGAGGTTTCCATATTCCTGCTCGAAGCAAGTTGGCTTGCTTGTTCTGAGCTATCTCAACACAAACTTGCATCAACTGATCAGGAGTTTCGGCACTGCATGGACCTGTTATTAAATATGGCCCTTGATTATTATTTATAGATTCTTGAAGTTTCATGCTATTTTACAGAACATTTTTGAACAAAGATGGGCTTTATTGTTTTCTCAAAAAAAGTTTTAATCGAATTTTTCATAAGAAAACAAGTGGTCTACTGCTTATTAAAGGGTTAATTGATTGATGAAATCGCAATTATTTTTTGTTGTAAAAAAATTTATTTGTTAAAAACATAGTTTGTTCAATCAAGATCTCATTGGTTAAAAATATAATTCATACATTTGTTTCCTGATGTTGAATTTTTCACAAAATAGCAAGCTTTGGTGGCACAACGAATTTCGTTGGCAGGCCTAGTTATGTACTAGAATAAGATTTTCAAAATCGGCTTGCATCAGTAAGCCGATTTTTTTTTACCCTTTTTTTTCAAAATAATGAATACAAATATTTGCACTCAAACGCATCAATTCAACTCGGACGTTCACACACCCGTCGAATTATACCTACAACTCCGTCACAAGTTCAGAAAGTCATGCTTAATGGAAAGTAATGACTACTATGACCGTCAGGACAGTAAATCATTTATTGGAGTAGAACCATTGATAGAAATAACTTTGGTCGACCAATTTTTAACGATCCAAAAAGGCGATGAAATCATTAGTAGTAAAATTCAATCTTCAGAAGACATTAGTTTATTAATAAAAAACACCTTAAATAGCTTCCAATTCGCAGATGACGTAGGCGGTTTAAATGGTTTTTTCGGTAGAGTTGGATTTGAATTCGCTCATTTAAACGAAGACTTGATTCAAAAAACACAAAGCGATCTTGAGCTTCCTGATTTACACCTCTTTATCTATAAGTACATCTTGATTATTGATCATTTCAATGACCAAGGCACAATTGTTAAAAATTCACTTTTACCGGAACCATTAACAGGTACAGAAATAAATATTTTGCTCGACAAAAATCCATTTGCTGAATTGCCTTTTGAAATCGTCGGTCAAGAGAAATCAAACAGAAATGATGAGGCTATTAAAAACACAATAAAAAAAGCACTCGAGCATGTAGAGCGCGGCAATGTTTTTCAACTAGTCATCTCAAACAGATATGAACAGGCTTATTTCGGAGATGATTTCAAAGTTTACAGAGCTCTTCGCCGCTTAAATCCTTCTCCTTATTTATTTTACTTTGATTTTGAATCCTACCGTTTATTTGGTTCTTCGCCTGAGGCTCAAATTAAAATCGACAATGGAGTTGCAGAAATTCATCCTATTGCTGGGACGGTTAAAAAAACGGGAAATTCAATTCAAGATGAATTATTAGCACAGCAATTATTGGCCGATGAAAAAGAAAACGCCGAACACACCATGCTTGTTGACCTAGCAAGAAACGATTTAAGTAGAAATTGCAACAATGTTAGGGTGGAAAAATACAAACAGCTGCAAGCGTTTTCACATGTTCAACATTTAGTTTCTATTGTGAAAGGCTCTTTAATGGAGCACACCTGCTCGTTTGAAACATTTACAAATACGTTTCCAGCTGGAACTTTATCGGGAACGCCAAAACCGAAAGCATTAGAACTTATTCAGCAATTAGAAAACAACACTCGTGATTTTTATGGAGGTGCAATCGGGTTGATATCGGCCAATGGAAATATCAATATGGCAATTGTCATTCGTAGCGTGTTATCGAAAAATGGAAAGCTCTATTATCGCGCTGGTGCTGGAGTAGTGATTGATTCTCAACCAGATGCTGAAGTGGAAGAAATTCATAACAAATTAGGTGCACTTCGCCGCGCTATAAAAAAAGCAGCCGAATCAGACGTAATTCAACTTGATCTAATTTAAAATGAAAATAGCTGTTATAGATAATTACGATTCATTCGTGTTTAATCTCGTTAGATATTTAAGGGAAATTCCTGAAATAGAAGTGAGTGTTATGCGCAATCGAAATGTCAATTACGAGATTCTGGAAAAAGCAGACGGAATATTGCTGTCGCCTGGACCTGGAATACCTGATGAAGCAGGGGATTTAATGAAAATAATCGGTCGTTTTGAAAGCCAAAAGCCAATTTTAGGCGTATGTCTAGGCCATCAGGCAATTGGTCAATATTTTGGTCTCGACTTGACAAAAGCAGAAAAAATGATACATGGCAAATCGACGCCAATTTTGTTAAATGAAAAGAGTGAATTGTTCGAAGGAATTAATTCTGAAAGCGAACCAATTAAAGTGGGAAGATATCATAGTTGGGTAGTTCGGCCAAACAACAACTCCTCCTTAATTAAAATCACCTCTACTTCTTTGGAAAATGAAGTGATGTCGCTTCAGCACAAAAGCTTACCAATATTTGGCGTGCAGTTTCACCCTGAATCGGTACTAACGCCAAGCGGCAGAAAAATGATTACAAACTGGATTAAAACCATACCATGAATTACTTATTAGATAAAATTCTGTCAAGGGCAACTTTAAATGAAGAAGAGGCTATTCTGCTCATCGAAGCCATCGATAAGGATTTACTTACCGCCGAACAAATTTCAGGAATACTTATAGGCATTCAGATGCGCGGCTTACAAATTGAAGAGATAAAAGGATTTAAAAAAGCACTGCTTGCTCTTAGTCTGCCCGTCTCATTACCTTTCGATAACGCTGTAGATTTGTGCGGAACGGGTGGAGATAATAAGGACACTTTTAACATCTCAACCACAACCTCTCTGGTCCTTGCAGCCATGGGTTACAAGGTCTTAAAGCATGGAAACTATGGGGTTAGTTCTATTTGCGGATCATCGAACGTACTGGAAGAACTTGGTTTTGAGTTAACGACCGATGCATCCAAGCTTGAAAAATCATTCAATGAAAAGAACATTGCCTTTCTGCATGCACCTTTGTTCCACCCTACCTTAAAAAAAGTGGGCCAAATTAGAAAAAACTTAGGCGTTCGCACCCTTTTTAATGTGATGGGACCATTGGTAAATCCTGCTCAGCCTGCGTATCAATTAACTGGTACTTTCAGTTTGGAATTAGCCTTAACCTACCAACATGTTCTGAAAAATCAGCGCAAAGCTTTTAAAATAGTCCACGGTTTGGACGGTTATGATGAAATGACATTAACCGATGAAACACGTGTTTTAAGTCAAAACAACGATTGCGTTAAAAATGCACATTCATTTGGTTTAGAGCGCATCAACGCAATCGAATTAAACGGTGGAGTAACTATTCGCGAAGCAGCCAAAATAGTTCGAGATATAGCAACAGGTAATGGATCGAAAGCACAAAACACTGTAATTGCAGCAAATGTAACGGAAGTGATTACCATGCAAACCACCTATAATTCTCAAGAAACTTTTAGCGAAGTTCAATCTTTCATAAAAAGTGGACAGACCGCCAAACACTTTAATTTATCGATATGACCATATTAGACCAAATCATAGAAACCAAACGAAAAGAAGTAGAACAACTTAAAAATGAACGCAGTATTAGCTATTTTGAGTCACAATCGAATTTCAAACGCTCCACCTATTCATTAAAAAATTCTATCCGAAAAAATGATTTTGGTATCATAGGAGAATTAAAAAGAAAATCTCCGTCTGCCGGTCCTATTTTGCCCGAAATGGATTTGCCCTTACTTGCAAAAAATTATGTTGATTCTGGCATCTGTGGGATTAGCTGTCTAACGGATCTCGACTATTTTGGTGGTTCAATCTACGACCTTCAGCAATTGCGAACATTGGTCCAATTGCCGATTTTGAGAAAAGAATTCATTATTGATTACATTCAGATTTTTGAGGCTAAGGCCGCTGGAGCTGATGCTATTTTGCTCATAGCAAGTGTTCTAACAAAAAAAGAAATCAAAGAATTCGTGAGAATCGCTCATGATTTAAACTTAGAGGTACTCTTTGAAGTGCATACTTTAAAAGAAATTGACAAAATGTGTGGCTTAGAGGATTTAGTTGGTGTTAATAACCGCGATTTACATTTACAAAAAACGGATTTATCCATCTCTGAAAGACTTTTCAATGCTTTACCTTCTGAAAAACTAAAGATTTCGGAGTCTGGAATTAAGACAAAAAACGATATTGATTTTTTAATAAACATAGGCTACAACGGAGCTTTAATTGGTGAAAGTATTTTAAAGCAGTCTACACCCGAACAATTCATTTCTCAATTGAAAACGAATTAAAATGAAAGTAAAAATCTGTGGTTTAAAAAACGCTTTTGAAATCAATAGAATTGACACTCTTTGTCAACCTGATTTTACTGGTTTAATTTTCCATGAATCCAGTGCACGCAATTTTATAGATTCAGATACTGCAATTGTTTCTAATGACAAATGTGTTGGCGTTTTCGTTAATCAATCGGAAGAATTTATCCTTTCAAACATCACAAAATACCAATTAAAAACGATTCAATTACACGGAACTGAATCTCCAGAGCTTTGTTATCGTCTTGCGGCATTTGTCACGGTAATCAAAGCATTTTCCATCGACGATCAATTTTTGTTTAGTTCGACTAAACCATATCAAAAAGCATGTAACTACTTTTTGTTTGATACCGACGTTAAAGGACAGCACGGTGGAACAGGCAGAAAATTTAATTGGAACAAACTGAATGAATATCAAGGTGAAAATCCTTTTTTTCTCAGTGGTGGTATTGGACCAAACGATTACGCAGAAATATTAATGTTAAACCACCCTCAATTTTTTGCTGTTGATTTAAATAGTCAATTCGAAGATGCACCAGGAATAAAAAACGACAAACAATTAAACAAATTTA
>JAHKAT010000292.1 GCA_018825925.1 Bacteroidota bacterium
TATTGTTTCTGAAAAGATTAAAAGCCCGATGTATAGTATTTTAAAAACCAACTTGGGTATTTGTCCTTTTTTATTTGTAAATGATTTCACTAACGATGTATTTGAACGTTATTTTTGGGAAAAGAAATATTCAGAACCGAGCTTTAATTCGCTTGATGAAACGCCTGAATACTGGTTAAAAACAGCAGAAATAATTGATTCTGAAATAATAAAAATAAATAAACAAAAAGAGAATAGTGATTTAATTGAATCAAGACGAAGTAATCCGCATACGAACAGAACTGGACGACAAAGCGACAACAAAACTTTCAGGGATTAAAAAAGCTTTAGGGGTTGCTTTTGGTGCTGCAAGTGTTGCAATGTTGGCTAATTTCACGATTAAGATGATAAAATTGTCAAGCGCGGCTGAAGAAACTAATTCAAAATTTAATGTTGTTTTTCGTAGTGTCAAAGGCGTAAATGAACAGATTGCAGAACTTGCAGAAAAGACAGGCTTTGCAACATCGACACTTAAAAAGATGACTTCAGAGCTTGGTGATTTTTTAATTCCGATGGGATTTGCAAGAGAAGAAGCTTTTAAACTTTCAAAAGAAATTACTCAACTTTCACTTGATTTAGCAAGTTTTAATAATGTAACAAACGAGGAAGTTTTAGATGCTTTTAAAAGCGCAATGTCTGGGATGTCAAGACCGTTGTTGCGCTTTGGTATTGATGTTAGAGAATCTGCTCTTGCACAAGAAGCTTTTAATATGAAATTAATTGATAATGTCGAAGCTTATAACAAATTAGATGCACAAACAAAAAGGAGTGTCAGAGCCAGATCTTTAATGTCAAAAGCGACAAAAGACAGTGCCGATGCAATTGGTGATTTAGAAAGAACTTCTACTAATTATGCAAATGTACAAAGGCGCTTAAACGAAAGACTTTTGCAAATGCAAGAATTAATTGGTAACAAACTGTTACCAATTATAACACCGTTTCTTGATAAATTAAGCTTGACGATTGAAGGGATTAATGTGTTATTAAAGGGCAGTGGTCAAGAAGTTACAGAATTACAAAAACAAGCTAATTTGCTTTTGCAATATGCCGCTGCTTTAGAAAAAGGTCAACGGACATTTCTTGATCCAAAAGATTATGAAAAAATGGTTGAATTATTAAAAGACGAAAACGGTGAAATAGACAATAGCATTGAAAATATAAAACGAGTTGCAAATGAAAGGCTATATTATAATGATGTAATCGAAAATTTTGTCAAGTGGGAAAATGAAAACATTGATCAATTAAGGGCTGAAAGTGATATTGTAAAAGATTTAAGGTCAGATTGGAAAATATACACAGATAATGTAAACAATTTGACAGATGCAGAAAAGAAAAGACTTGAAGTTATAAAAGATCAGTTAAAAATATTGCATGAAGTTGAAGGTATTCAATCAGAAATGGTTGAATCAAAAGAGTTTTCTGATTCAGAAAGACAGGCAAGAGATAACGAATATTTACAAGAACAATATAATTTAAGAAACGAAATAGCTCAAAACGCAAGCGATGAATTTAATAGAATCGGTGAAGAAACATGGCAAAAGTCTTTAGAAAGTGCTAAAGTTTATGGTGATGCTGAACTTGAATATGCTAAAAATTTACTTGAAAAACACAAACTTTTGGAAGAAAAGAAAAAAGAAATACAAGATCAAATGATTGATTATAACACTAATCTTGTTGGTTCATTTGCAGATTTATTCAGAGCATTTGGACAGCAATCAAAAGCAGCATTTGACGCTTATAAAGCTTTTGCAATTGCAGAGACTATAATTTCTACTTATTCAGCAGCGCAAAAACAATTTACAGCATTAAGCTTATTTCCACCGGCGGCTTATGCGGCTGCTGCCGCTGCTGTTGTTTCTGGTCTTGCAAGAGTAGCAATGATTTCACAACAGGAATATCAAGGACGACAATTTGGTGGAGAAGTTCAAGCTGGTGTTCCTTATACCGTTGGTGAACAAGGCAGAGAAGTTTTTATATCAAATTTAGATGGCTATATTATACCTAATAGGTTGATTAACAAAATGGGTGGCGGGCAAGTAATTAATGTAAACGCTGTTATGGATGCCGAAGCTTTTAAAATGTTGTTAAGAAGTGGTGGAAATAAAGTTTTGCAAAGTGAAATTTCA
>JAHKAT010000293.1 GCA_018825925.1 Bacteroidota bacterium
AGAATATTCAAACCACAAATCTGTGGATTCCAGTTTCCAATTTTCACTTGGAACTGCCGTTAAAGTCGTGAAATTATTTCCATTAAATCTTGATTTTGATGATGTTGCGTTTGCGCTTCCAAAATAAATATTACCAAATTCATCTTCTTTTATTTCATCAATTCTGTTGTTTAGCAAACCGTGTTTTGTTGTGTAATTAACTAAATCTTTTCCATCGTATTTATACACTCCGGTTTCCCAACTTCCAAACCAATAAACATCTTTCTTGTCTTGATAAACAACCATTATACTGCTCCCGAGTTCCGTTACGGAATCTCCTTTTACAATATTTTCCTTATTCGCCTGTTGCTTTGTGGTTTGTCCATTGCACGATGTCACCAGGGTTAAAATACTGAGAAATAAAAGTATGCTCAATTTCATTGTCGGATTGTTTAATGTTTGTCGGGTTTGCTAGCTTTTCCGCTAAGGGCTCTAGGCTATGATTTCCTACCGACTATCGAATATAGGAAAATTAAGGCGAAGCATGAGTTGAAGTTAAATGCCTTTTTAATTATTGGAATCACCGTTTTCTCTTCTGCACTGGCAAGTAACAGTTGGGATTAAAAGACCGACTCTGGTTTTAGTTTATGTAGGTCTCTCGTTAGTTTTTTCTTTTTTACTTCAGAGTCAATAAATGCGTAGGCGTTCCTAGGTTAATTACAATAAATGCATCATAATGATTTAACTCTAGTTTGCGATACCTATATATTTTGTAACCACTTTTACTTTTTCCATAAACAGAACCAATTGAGTTGATTCTTAAATGTTGAAAGTTGGGGATATTTGTTAAATATTTGATTTTATCCTCCTTCCCTAAAACAATATGGGATAGAGACTTTCTGTGATTCTTTTTGATAGAAAAGGATTCCATAACATGTTCACCATTTCTGTAATTAATTGCATTGAAACTTCCCTTGTTAAATTCTAATGCAATTGCATAATAATTATCTTTTAAACGTTCATCCAAAAAATGGCCTGCTTTTTTCGTCTGTTCATTTAGGTTCAGGTATTTATGTGCTATTTTACCCACATGCCCATTATGAGCAAAGTACACACCTTTAACAGAGGGTCTTTTTTCTAAATAATCGGCAATATTTTTGGCCATGCAACTATCTCTGAAATTTTCTTTGTAACCTTCGTGTATTGCATCTTCAAACCATTGAGAAACAGATGAGATCATCAGAGTTTCCTGCTCTGGAAAAGATTTGAAGAAATTGTGTGCAAACACTAACCATTCTTTTTGCTTTGACCTAATTATCATAGAATCTTGGGTGTCAAAATTTAAATCAGGCAGCTGGGATGCAAATTCACTGTATTTTGGATTATCAGAAAACAATCGCTTTAATTCCAATCTGTCATCAACAATAAGCTGCATATCGCAACCGACAAATTTTAAAATATTATCGTTTTTTTGATTGTATGAGCGCATCCACTCAATTAAATTCAATAATTCTTGAGTAAACCAAGGCCATAAACGTACCTCGTTTAATGCTTCTTTTGAATCATCATCCGCTCCATGTATGTATCTGTTCACTCGAGAACAGGCATTAAAATCAGCTTCTAAAAAAAACACTGTGTAATTGTGGTTTTCGACAAGATATTTAAAAAGCTCTCCTCTTATAATAGTAAACTCACTAGTACCATGAGTCGACTCACCTAAACCAATAAGGGTAACTTTTTCAAATGTTAAATCTAATGGCCTCAGATAATCATTATTTAGAATGTTTCCTGAATCGGATAATTCAATAGATTTAATATTCCCTTGGCTAAAGGCAATTGATGATATAAATAAAAATAAACTCGTTAAAATTCGCATTCGTTTTGGTTATGAGTATGTGATTTAATGTTGAGACTAGTGTTAAATGAACATCCCCGTGTATAGAGGAGAGTCCACTCCTAAATGAAATGTATAGGAGGGAGGATGAAACCTCATTAATATAAAAAGCCGTTATGCTGAAAGTCATAACGGCCAACTATTCTTATGTTTTGGAACTAAAAATAAAAGTTCAAAGCTACTTTTGAGAAGGTCGGACTAATATTAGCCGTAAACTTGAATTCAGTTTCTGATTCCTGGAACTCGTTCGTATTTGGGTTATAAACCGTTGTTTCGTAAGTGTCTTTGTAACGAACATGCGCATAACGAACACCGAACTCTCCACCTAAACTGAAGTTTTCAGAGAAGAAGTATTCCATACCAAACCCAAATTCTCCACCCCAAATGCTGACCTTTTGAACTTCTTCCTTAAATTCTGTATCCTGCTCACCATCCAAGGTAAGACGAGCGGCAATGATAGGTTTTGTAACGTTCAAAGATAAATAAGTCTTTAAGCCATTTTTCTCAATCAAAAAGTACTTTAACCCTAGATTTGGCATGTACAGTCCTCCTGAAAATTCCGACAAATTCTCATAATTCACGATTGCATTTTTATCTGAGTCGTATTCCTGACCCGTTTGTAGAGTCTTGAATTTAGCATTCAAAAACTGAAAGCCTGCATAAGGGACGAAGTTTCCAAAACGGTAACCAAAGGAGGCACTGTTCATTCCAATTCCTGGAGAAACTGTAAATGTAAATTGCGAAAAGCTTGTTGCTGAAAATGCAAGAACCAAGGTGGATACAAGCATAATTTTTGAAATAATTTTCATGTTAAGTTGAATTTTAGTTTCGGATTTATTTTCTAATAATCCTATTAGTGAATTAAGTGATAAGGTGAAAATAGGAACTTTTTTATCTTTGTCGCACTTTTTTTTTAAAAATAAAATAGATCGCATGTGGAGAGTTTATGAATTGCTCCCAAGTTCCGTTGCAACACCTCTTTTTAAAATGTTCTTATATTCAATTCCAGATGCCTTGAACTATTGATTAAAAATTTATTTCCCGTGATCTTTTGCAATCTCCTCCTCACTTAGGCGAAGAAACCGAGCAGCATTGTTGTAGAAGATATCACGTTTTTGCTCATCGTTTAGAAATGGTGCCTCATCTATTGATTTTATTGCTTCGCCAATTGCGTCGGGCCAATACATTTGGTCTGAACCAAACATAATGCGCTTTTCGAAACCTGCATCAATCATTTGCTTGAGCGCATCGTAGAATTGCGCTCGAGGAAAGCTCCAGACGTTACAGGATATGTCAACATAAAGGTTAGGATGTGTGAACATCATAGATATCATCTCGTCTACTAACGGTGAGCCGTAGTGCATCACATAAATACGAAGTTTTGAATGCTTACGCAAAACGTCTTCAAGCAAGAAGGGGGATCCCATGCTGGCGCGGTATTCTTCGTAACCTGGGAAACGGGCGGCGGCTGGAGGTCCTTCGCCAAGGTGGATTCCGACAGGGATGTCAAGTTCTTCTGCCAGTGCAAAATACGCTTCGTAACGAGGATCGTCAGGACGATGACCACGATATTGAATGTAGACCTCTCCAAGGACAGCAAGTTGACCGTTAGCGTGTAATCGTTTCAGTTCTTCAATAGACTTTTCCTCTCTCTTACCAAAAGCTACTCCTGGTAGAATAACGTCGCCACCTTCAGCTTTGGACCATTCAGTAACTATTTCTACCGGACCTTCGGTCATTGCTCGACGAATATTGTATTTTTTTAGCGCCGATAATGTTTTGTTACGTAAATCTAAATCATCTTTGGCTGCAAAAATAGGATTACTACACTTAAAAGATTTGGAGAAATCAAGTTCCTCGGCAGGATCAAAGGTTGGAACCAGTATATTTTGGTCGCCTGGACAGGCAGGAGTACCTGATGGTATTTCGTCCATCGAAAAGGCATGCAGATGCATATCAATGATTGGTAGTCTGTTTTGTGCCCCAGTGTAAAATGTAATAAACCAAAATACGCATATAATTATGTACTTTTTTGATGTCATGATATTGTTTTGTTTACATATTTGTTTCGTTTTTTACTCTTTTTTTATTTCTTACCTCCTAACTTAAAATGATTGTTTTTTTGTCTGATGGGGCGGAAATACTGCGTGTTATTTGACGGCTTTTATTTATCATCCTAGAGAAAGAATTTCCACCGCCAACATCGTCCTTCCGCGTCTTTTCATTTTTTGTCTTAAACAACCAATTTAAACATTTTTCATTCAACTTGTGTCGCCATGAATGTGATTTTCAGGTTTCTTGACGTCTAGGAGTGGGGTAGTATGAACGTCCGGTTCCTGCGTTTTTACTTTCCATATGTACAAACCCTTAAACCTGTGCGATGGCTATTTACTTCTGTTTATTTTTTCTTTCGCTGTGTCCACTAAATAATAGATCATAGGCACTAAAAACACAGTCAAGATTAATGAGGAAAGGAGTCCGCCAATGATTACCAAGCAAGTCCGTTTTTCCATTCTGCTGCTGTTCCTGTTGCCATTGCAATGGGAAGCATACCAACAACCATTGAAAGTGTTGTCATCAGGATTGGCCGCATACGACCTTTTCCTGCAATGATTAAGGCCTCTTTAAAATGTTTGCCTTCTGCTTTTAATTGATTGGTAAAATCCACAATTAGAATGGCATTTTTTACCACTAAGCCCATTAGCATAATCAAACCCAATATGGCGAATAAACTCAAATTGCTTAACGACAAGTTTAAAGCGAAAAACGCCCCAATTGCTGCAACTGGTATAGAAAACAAAACTACAAATGGATAGACAAAACTGTCATAAAGGGCTACCATAATCAGGTAAGTAAGTATTCATTGCTTTCCGAATGGAAATGGGAGGCACAATCGGCTCATGGCAGATTTGATCGCAGAAAAAGTGTTCGATCGAAAAACCTTTTCCTGGGGACAATCGAATTGGAATTTGTCGAATGAAACTGGAGTACGGTCGAATTACATAGCAGCGCTTAAGAAGGCGGATAAAGGAGATTTTATTGACTTAC
>JAHKAT010000294.1 GCA_018825925.1 Bacteroidota bacterium
ATTCAGAACTCTTATGGCTTGTTAATTAAAGCAAGAATTTCATCTATGGCCTTATTATATCCTTTCCCAAATTCTAATTTCCAATTGATTGGTTTTTTCATCCATGATGCAACATGGTCTCTTGGGTCACGCACTAAATGAACAAATTTCACATTTGGAAGTTCGGCTCTTAGTTGGTCGATAAATTCAAAAGAATGAATGCCCTTTGAGCAATAATGTGTTTTACCTTCTTGTAGAGATTTTTGAGTATATAAAAAATCAAAAGATGAAATAATGGAATTTGGAAAACTCTGTTGTGATTCGAAATTAAGACTTAGTTTCCAATTATGATAAGGGTGGTTTGCCAAGCCTAACATGTCTGAAATCAACTCACTAGAATTGTTAGAATTGCGCAGGTCTCCATAATATTTACGGATGTTATAAAATGTAGCCAACAAGTGTGGTGCAACTGGAGCAGAAATTTCTTTATGGTTACCGAGCATTGTTCTCAATAAATTACTGCCTGACCTTTCTGATACCAAAAGGATAATTGGTAAATGATTATTCATTATTTTTTTCGATTAATTTGAATGATGATTTTATTTTTAGTTAACTCCATGTACCAGCAGTGACATAGTCACCCCAACTTACATAATTAGAGGCAATCGTTAATTCGAATAGATTATCATGTCTATAAAGCCTTTGGTTCGTCCCTTTTTCGATAATAATAAAGCTAAGTGAATAATTACCAGCATTTAAATAAAGAGGATCTGTTATTAGATTCAAGTTCAATATATTGTTTTTTGCTGTGAAGGAGCTTAATGCAAGTTCAGAAGAAATGTCTAAAATTAATCGCATTTCACTATTGATAAAAAAGACTTTAACACAAACTTCCTTGGTTTCAATTAATGAATCTAAAGAAACGTTGATTTCGATTTTCTCACTATGATTAATGATCGCGCCCTTTTCTATTTGTTGAGATAAATGATTTTTTAAAATGAAATGATTTAATTTGAAATTTTCTCCACCAATAATTCTTTCATTTTCATTACCGAAGGCCGAATAGTAAGCAGATATTACAGAACCTATGTCATTATCCATGTGCTCAATTTGCCCTTTTTTGAGAAGTAGGCCATGTGTACAAACACGAGCAACTTGTGTCATTGAATGACTTACAAAAATAACAGCAGAGTTTTGAAGTAATTCGCCAATTCTATTCAGACATTTTATTCTAAATCCTAAGTCTCCAACTGCGAGTACTTCATCTATAATTAGTACATCTGGTTCCATTTGTGCTGCTACTGCAAACCCGAGACGAACCTTCATTCCAGAACTATAACTTTGCACAGGTGAATCAATAAATTCATTTAACTCAGAAAAGTCAATAATTTCATTGATTTTTTGGTTAACCTCTTCCTTGGTAAACCCCAACACGGCTGCATTGTTGTATATATTTTCGCGGCCAGTCAATATTGGATTAAAACCTGCCCCTAACTCAATCAAAGCAGCAACACGTCCTTTTATTCTTATAGATCCTTGGTCAGGTTTTAAAAGCCCATTTAGCATTTTCAGTAATGTGCTTTTTCCGGCGCCGTTATGTCCAATCAATGCTAAACACTCTCCTCTTCTTACTGTAAATGAAACATCTTTTAATGCCCAAAATTCAGAATTTCTTAGACGTTGAATTTTAGGTTTACCTACAATTTCCCTAAAGATATCTTGTATACCAAACTTTAAACTTGATTTTAAATTTCGGGCAAACTTTTTACTTACATTTTCCGCCTCAATTAAAACTTCTTTGTCGTTCATTTTTGAATTGGAAAAGTCGTGAGTTTGCGTATTTGATATTTTGGTATGCATGAATTTCTAAACTCCAATTCGCTCTAGTACAGAGCTTAATGTTAATTTTAATAGGATTATTCCGATGAAAAATAGAATTAAACCGATTATCGAAAACAATATTAACTCAGCTGAAAGATTAAAGTTGTAATGACCTAAGGAGCTTCTAATTATTTCTATGAAAGAACTAGCAGGATTTAGTTTTTGCATCATACCTACCCAACCAGAATCTTTCATAGGATATATTACAGGTGATAAGTATAAGGATATTTGCAAAACAAAGGAGATTCCCTTGGATACGTCAGAATAAAGCATACCAACAGGAACTAGAAGCATTCCTATCGATAGTCCAAGAAAGATTAATCCTAAAATTCCTAAAAAGGCTAAAATCCAATCAAAGGAGGGAGTAATACCGAACAATAATAGAGCTGGAACGAGTACTATTAGTTTTAAAAATGCAGAAAAAAGTACATCAAAATAAGCCGCAATTATTAGAGATTCTCTAGGGAAATTCAATTTTGTTAACATGCCTTTTGCTCCCTGAAAACGCTGAAGAGGTTTGTTCACCGATTCAGAAAACAATGCCCACAGAATTGATCCAGTCAAAACAAAGGCCGGATAATCCATAGGAACATTCTGAATGGTTACCACCTTTTGTCCATTCAAAAAAATCCAAATTGATGCGGTTATTATAGCCGGAATGAAGTGCCATAGAAATCCTAATAAACTTTGTCTAACAGATGCTTGTAGATCCCTTTTAAAAAGTTGATATCCCAAATAATATCCATCACGGAAACCGTTGGCGATTTCAGAAACTAAAATCTTCGGTTTTCTGATGCCCGATTCAGATGTATATTCTTTTACGATATCTTTTGCTTCTAATTTGTGCATTCTGCTTTAAGGCCAGTTAATAGTTGCATTAATCATTCCTCCCCACCAAAAACCAAGGATTCAATAGATTCTCCTTGTTATACAGCAAAGCTTTTTTTGTTTCCCAGTTGATGACGGTGCAATTGGCGTAGAGGCAGATGGCTTGTCCGGCGGCTGTGTCCCATTCCATGGTAGGGGCAAAGCGGGGGTAACAATCGGCGCTTCCTTCGGCCACCATGCACAATTTTAGGGAGCTGCCTTTGCTGAGCATTTCCACCTTGTCGTATTTTGCTTTTTGCTCTTCGATAAAAACTTCTGTTTCGGGCGACAAATGCGAGCGACTGGCTACCACCACAAACGAATCGCGGTTGGAGGGTAGTGGAAGGGCTTGTGCTTTGGATAAAATGGTCGCGATGCTGCGATCTGCGTCCAGCGTAATTTTGAAAGCGCCAATTTCTTTGTTGCTGAAATACAATTCTTTGGTAACAGGGGTAAATACCACGCCCAAAATTGGAATTTCGTTTTCAATTAAGGCAATGTTTACCGTGAATTCGCCATTACGCTTGATGAATTCTTTCGTACCGTCTAAAGGATCTATGATCCACAATTTCGTCCAATTCTTTCGTTCCGCATAAGGCGTTTTTCCACCTTCCTCTGTCATCAACGGAATGCCAGTAGGGATTAAAATCTTTTCTATAATATCGTTTGCAGCTAAATCGGCAGCCGTTAGGGGAGACTCATCCTCTTTGTTTTGGATTTGAAAATCATCTTGTCCGTAAATTTCGAGTATGGCGTCGCCGGCTTTTAAACTTGCTTCGATGGCTAAATGTAAAAGTTCTGTCATGGTTTATAGTATCATACCGGCGGCAACCGTATTGTTGGTGCTTTCGTCGATTAGTATCAAACTCCCAGTATAGCGATTGTCGCGGTATTCGTCAATCATCAAGGGTTTTGTGGTGCGTATGGTAACCCGACAAATATCATTCATGAGAATACTTTTGTCGTCGTTATTACGTTCCAATTTGTTGATATCCATTTTGTAAACGACTTCTTTGATCAAGGCCTTTTGTTCGTTGCTTGTATGTCGAATCGTATATTTAGCATTGGGTTGAGCAGGTTTGTTGTCCATCCAGCACAAGTAGGCATCAAATTCTTGGGAGCACATCGGTTGATTGGCCGTTCTTACCAACATATCCCCTCTACTTACATCGATATCATCTTCCAAAGTTATGGCCACCGACATAGGAGCGAAGGCCTCCTCCACACTCGTTTCGTTGCAATCTATGGATTTAATTTTTGATGAAAATCCGGAAGGCAGCACGGTCACTTCGTCTCCTTTTCTGAAAATCCCGCTCTCGATTCTTCCTGCATAACCTCTGTAATCCAAATGTTCGGCAGATTGAGGTCTCAAAACTGTTTGAACAGGAAAACGAGCATCTGTTTTATTAATATCGCTGCTGATATGTAACGTTTCTAATTGATGCAGTAGGGGAGCACCTTGGAACCATTCCATTTCCGTTGAACGGTGGACCACATTGTCGCCATTTAATGCAGAAATAGGAATGAATTGCACATCTTTAATGGTCATTTTGGACATCACATCACCAAACTGCTCAACTATTTCATTAAATCGTGTTTCGGAGTATTGTACTAAATCCATTTTGTTCACGCACACCAATACGTGCTGAATTTGAAGCAACGATGCTAAAAATGAGTGTCGCTTGGTTTGTTCAACCACCCCATGACGAGCATCAATTAAAATGATTGCGGCGTTGGCCGTAGATGCACCTGTAACCATATTGCGAGTATATTGCATATGTCCAGGGGTATCGGCTATTATGAATTTTCTTTTTGGGGTTGTGAAGTACCGGTAAGCGACATCAATGGTGATACCTTGCTCGCGTTCATCTCTCAAACCATCCGTAAAAAGCGCCAAATCAACACCTTCGTGACCTTTCTTTTGAGAGGTTGATTCTATGGAGGCCAATTGGTCTTCAAAAATTGATTTACTATCGTACAATAAGCGACCAATTAAGGTGCTTTTTCCGTCGTCGACGCTACCTGCGGTTGTGAAGCGGAGAAGTTGATTGTTGTTTATGTTTGTTTCGATGTTTGACATTTTTTTAGTTTTTAGTTGCTAGTTTTTAGTTGCTAGTTGCTAGTTTATAGTTGCAAGTTCTTAGTTTCTAGTTTCTAGTTTCTGGTTGCTAGTTCTTAGTTTCTAGTTCGTTTTTGTTCTATTTCATTTATTCGATAGACTTTATTAGTCCTGAGATCATTTTTGAAATTTCTTCTATTTGAATTATTAAGGGTTCACAATCTGAGGACTTTATGAATTCAAGGTTTTTGGATATTAGTAATTGAGTTTGTAATTCTGAGTTACTTCCTAATGAAATTCGCAGAAATTGAGCGAATTCTTTTTTGTGTCTTCTCGAGGCACCCTCTGCTATATTGGAAGGAATTGAAACAGCGCATCTTCTCATTTGATTGATTAGACCGAATTTCTCATCCGATGGAAAATCTTTCGTAACAAGGTAGATTGCGGTTACTAAATCCATGCTTTTTCTCCAAACGGTAAGTTCTGTGAAATTAAACATCCAATAAATTAAAGCAAAATTCCCATCTAAGAAATAACTAACTCACAACTCACTAACTCACAACTCACAACTCACAACTAGCAACTAGCAACTCACAACTCACAACCCACAACCCACAACCCACAACCCACAACTAGCAACTCAAAACTAATCATCAAAAATATCCTTCTCTCTTTCTATCCTCCATGGCGCTTTCAGAGCGTTTGTCATCAGCTCGATTGCCTCTTTCTGTTTGGCGCATGGTGCTTACTTCGTCGCAAATTTTCTCGAGTGTATCTGCGTCGGATTCAATTCCACCTGTGATTGTAATGTCACCTAAAGTTCTGAAACGAATTTTCTTGGTGGTTGGAACTTCTGATGCATCCAACTGAATGTGCTCAGAAACTGGAATCCATGAGTTGTCTCTCCAAATTACTTCGCGTTCGTGAGCGAAATAGAGTGAAGGGATGGCAATGTTTTCTCTGTGAATATAATTCCAGACATCCATCTCTGTCCAGTTCGAAATAGGGAATACACGGAAATGCTCCCCGTGGTTGTATTTTCCGTTGAACAAGTTCCACAACTCAGGTCTTTGATTTTTAGGATCCCATTGTCCGAAATCGTCACGGTGCGAGAAGAATCTTTCTTTGGCACGAGCTTTTTCCTCATCACGTCTACCACCTCCAATCGCGCAATCGATTTTATTGTTTTCGATGGCTGACAAAAGCGTACCGATTTGCAGTACATTTCTAGAAGCTCGTTTTCCTTTTTCCTCTTGTGCCTTACCTTCATCGATAGAATCTTGCACCGAACCGACCAATAATTTAACGCCTAATTCAGCCACTAGATCATCTCTGAATTTCATTGTTTCAGGGAAATTGTGTCCTGTGTCTACATGCAAAAGCGCGAAAGGAATTTTAGACGGGTAGAATGCTTTTCTTGCCAAATGTGTTACTAAAATGGAATCCTTTCCGCCCGAGAAAAGAATGACAGGATTTTTAAATTGTGCAGCTACTTCACGCAGAATGAATATCGCTTCGGCCTCTAATTCATCGAGGTAATTAAGATAATATCTACTCATTTGCTTAGGATTATTTTTGTTTGAATATTTTTTACAATTTCAGCGGATGCCTCTTCAGGAGAAAACTTAGCTGTTTGTATATGAATAAAATTTTGGGTCGGTGCTTCGTAAGGAGCATTTACACCCGTAAAGTTTGATATTTCTCCTTTTCGCGCTTTGGCGTAAAGTCCTTTGGTATCTCGTTTTTCACATTCTTCAATGGAAGTATCTACAAAGACCTCAACGAATTTGTCAGTACCTACTATTTCAGCAATCTTTTTTCGATCCGCTATCATTGGTGAAACAAAGGCCGCTATCACAATTAAACCTGCGTCTATCATCAGCTTTGCCACTTCAGCAATTCGTCGTAGATTTTCTTGTCTGTCTTCAGGAGAAAACCCAAGGTTTTGATTCAACCCTAGTCGTATATTGTCGCCGTCAAGTAAATAGGTATGCAATCCCAGTTCGTGCAGCTTTATTTCCAACACATTCGAAATTGTTGATTTTCCAGATCCAGAAAGTCCAGTTAGCCAGATTAAGAGTGGTCGATGCCCCTTTAATTGACTTCTATTTTCACTGTTAATGCTAAGCTTTTGCTCGAAAATGTTTTCTTGCATATTATTTCTTTACTTCATTTTCTCCCTCGACTTCAGGAAGTAATCCGAAATTACTTTTGTACCAAACACGTTCGTGCAAATAGTACAATATCATTTTGGAAACTACCTCTAAAGCACCTAAGGACATTCCTATTTCAGCACTTTTTGTAATGAACCATCCGATGATCATGGTATCGACCGATCCAATAAAACGCCAGGTGAAGGTTTTTAATATATGACGAACGCGTGATGATTTTTCTTTAAAAACATCCAAATGATACCAAGCTCTTTCGTGCAAATAATAAAGCAACATTTTAGTAAACAATTCTATTCCACCAATTTTCAAGCCCATGCTTATATTGCCGGTAAGAATGTAGCTCAAGAGAATAGTATCTAAGGTCCCAATTGTTCGCCAGGTTATTGATTTTAAAATGTGCCTTTTACGAGCGAAGTGTTTCATTTTTTTCTTGTGACTGTTGGCTGTTGGCTGTTGACTGTTGACTGCCTGTCCGGCTGGCCGTCCAGGTTTGGACGGATGGACGGATTGACTTTTGACTTTTGACTGCCTGTTTGTCCACTGACGGATTGGCTTTTGGTTGGGTATTTAATATCTTAGGGTTTTGTATTCTGAATTTAGGAACCATTCGTAGGTGGCTTGGATTCCTACCTCCAAGCCAATCTCCGCTTTCCAACCTAGGCTTTGCATTTTGCTCACGTCCATCAATTTGCGTGGTGTTCCGTCGGGTTTGGTGCTGTCCCAAATGACTTCGCCAGTGTGGCCAACTGCTTTTTGTATGGTTTCGGCGAGTTGTTTGATGGTGACATCTTGTCCTGTTCCTACGTTGTACAGGTTATCGGGCAATACATTTTCGACTGCGTATAAGACTGCTTTTGCTAAATCGTCTACGT
Source organism: Bacteroidota bacterium (assembly GCA_018825925.1). GTDB lineage: Bacteria > Bacteroidota > Bacteroidia > Flavobacteriales_D > Crocinitomicaceae > UBA2040. The sequence goes on from JAHKAT010000294.1 coordinate 7,830, forward strand.
GGAGGAATTCGCGCATTGGTGTTCCAGAGCCCCAGAGGGTGACGGGTTGTTGGCTGTTGGGAGCCGAGGTCAGCCTTTCACTTTCTTTTTCCTCCCCCTGACCCCCTCCAAAGGGGGAATCGGAAGATGCCTCCTGATTTTTGTGAACCTCAATTCTTTCAGTCTTGACTACTGACTTCTGTGGTCCAAATTTTGCTTCATGGAACTTGCGCATCATGGCTGGTAGCACGTGGCTGCTTTCAAGGTCGAAATTGTCGTTTGGTCCGTATAGGTTGGTGGGCATTAGACTTACGAAGTCTTTGCCGAATTGTTTACGTATGGCTTCACAGGCTTTTACCCCTGAAATTTTTGCAATGGCGTACCACTCGTTGGTCGGTTCGAGCGAGTCGGTCAATAAATAGTCTTCCTTGAGCGGTTGTGGTGCTAACTTTGGGTAGATACAAGAGCTTCCTAAGAAGATGAATTTTTCACAATTGAAACGATGAGCGGCATCAATCAAGTTGTTTTGTATCAACATGTTTTCCATCAAGAAGGCGTACGGAAAATTGTTGTTAGCCAATATTCCCCCAACTCTAGCTGCAGCATCGATAACGTAATCCGGTTTTTCGGCTTGAAAAAATGCTTCAACCGCCGCTTGATTTTTTAAGTCAAGTTCTTTCGAGCTTTTGCCAATCAAGTTGGTATACCCCTCAGCTTCCAAAGCACGCCAAACTGCTGAACCCACCATACCGTTGTGGCCGGCGATGTATATGACTGTTGACTTTTGACTTTTGACTGTTGACATTGACATTGACTTTTGACTTTTGACTGTTGACTGCCTGTCCGGCTGGCCGTCCAGGTTTGGACGGATGGACGGATTGACTGTTGGCTTTTGAGATTAGAAGCTTTTTCTTATTTTTTGAATGAATCCGTTGAGTCTTTTACTTAGGCTGTAAACCTTGTTGAGTAGATCTTCCTTGGAATCATTATTAATATATTTCTGTTGGTGTGATATAATAATTAGCGTTTCTACTTCAAAAGCTGACCCAAGACTTATTTCTAAAAAGCGGTGAAAATCTTTTTCTGAGGATTTGGCAGATCCTTCAGCGATATTATTTACAATTGAAACTGCCGCTCGTCTAATTTGACTTGTAAGGCCAAAGTTTTCATTCGAGGGAAACTCCTTCGTTATGGTGTAAATATCATTCACGAACGACATCCCATCAACATAAAAGTCATATTTCCTAAAATCCCTCATTCTAATGTGTTTTTGTCAATACTCAAAGGTCAACAGTCAAAGGTCAACTACTCAAAATAATTCTTCACCGCATACCCACTTTCCTTTAAAAACTGTTGTTTTTGCATTAAGTGAAGGTCGGATTGCATCATATCTTTTACCAGGTCGTTCAAATCGTATTCGGGTACCCAGCCGAGTTTGTTTTTGGCTTTGGAGGCGTCGCCGATAAGAAGGTCTACTTCTGTTGGGCGGAAATATTTTGGGTCTACGTTTAGTACCTCTTTCCCAATTGGAAGTTGATATTCAGGATTGGAGCATGAGGCTACATATGCTTTTTCATTAACTCCTTCTCCTTTGAATTCTAGGGTTATGCCACATTCGGCAAATGCCATACGAACGAATTCGCGAACTGGAGTTGTTGTTCCTGTTGCGATGACCCAGTCTTCGGCCTCATCTGCTTGAAGGATCATCCACATCATACGCACGTAATCTTTAGCATGACCCCAATCGCGCTGTGCATCAAGGTTTCCGAGGTATAATTTATCTTGAAGCCCGAGAGCAATTTTGGAGGCAGCACGAGTGATTTTTCGAGTCACAAAGGTTTCGCCACGCAAAGGTGATTCGTGGTTGAACAAAATGCCGTTGCAGGCATACATGTCGTAGGCTTCGCGGTAATTCACCGTGATCCAAAAGGCGTACATTTTTGCCACAGCATACGGACTGCGAGGGTAGAAGGGAGTTGTTTCAGTTTGCGGAACCTCTTGTACCTTCCCGTAAAGCTCGGAAGTAGATGCTTGATAGATTCTAGTCTTTTTTTCTAATCCCAGTAAACGAACGGCATCCAAAATACGAAGCGTTCCTAGTCCATCAGCATTTCCTGTATATTCAGGTGTTTCGAAGGAAACTGCTACGTGCGACATGGCCGCTAGATTGTAAATCTCGTCGGGTTGAATTTCCTGAATCAATCGAATCAAGTTGGTACTATCGGTCATATCACCGTAGTGAAGGAAGAAATTTTTGTTGTCGTCGTGTGGATCTTGGTACAAGTGATCGATTCTATCCGTATTGAAAAGAGAAGATCTTCTTTTTAATCCATGAACGATATATCCTTTTTTCAGAAGAAACTCACTAAGGTAAGCTCCGTCTTGACCAGTCACTCCTGTTATGAATGCTATTTTTTGGGTACTCATTTTTTATATTTTTTGGGCACTCGAGCGGGCTATTCGCGCTACACGGTAGCTTGCTACTATCCCTAGTGCTTTTTTGACTTTTGACTCCCTATAGTTATCGGGAGACTGTTGACTGTTGACCGTTGACTGACTGTCCGGCTGGCCGTCCAGGTTTGGACGGATGGACGGATTGACTTTTGACTCCCGATAGTTATCGGGAGACTTTTGACTATGATTCTTTTTTGGAATTTAGATAGCTTTTAACCGTCGTATTTATTTGGTCTTTAAGATTTGTATTTGGGTTATAATTCAAAATGCTTTTTGCTTTTTCTATTGAGGCCCAGGAATGGGGGATGTCTCCTTTTCTTTCAGGACCATGATTGATTTCCAGAAAGGAATAATTGGGATCAAATGAAGCGATAGACTCTTGAATAGCTTGTGTTAATTCTAGAAGCGTGGTTCTCAATCCTGCTGCGGTATTGAAGACTTCTCCAATTGCTTTCGGATTGGTTGAAGTGCCAGCCAAATGAATCATTTGAATGACATTTTCGATAAAAGTGAAATCGCGTGAGAAAGAACCATCTCCATTAATTGTCGGCGATTGATTCTTTAAAAATTGATCGACAAATTTTGGTACAACAGCCGCATAGGCACCATTGGGATCTTGTTTTGGTCCGAAAACATTGAAATAACGAAGACCAATGGTTTCAATGTTGTAATTTTTTGAGAAGACCTTTGCATACATTTCATTGACTGTTTTGGTCAAGGCGTAAGGCGACAAAGGTTCACCTTCTTGTCCCTCCACTTTTGGCAGAATCTCAGAATCGCCATAGGCCGAAGAACTAGCGGCATAAATAACACGCCCCACCTTATTGTCTCTCGAAGCAATTAATATATTCAAAAACCCATTGATATTTGCTTGATGCGTCGCTAATGGATGATCGATAGAACGAGGCACGGAACACAGTGCAGCTTGGTGCAAGACAAGGTCTATGTCCTTGCAAACAGTTTGGCAAACATCCATGTTTGCAATATCCCCTTCAACAAATTGAAAGTTTGGGTGATTTGTAATTTCTTTTAAATTGGAGGAATGTCCGGTAGATAAATTGTCTAAGCAAATGACCTGATTGTCGTATTTCAATAAATCTTCGCATAAGTTGGAGCCAATAAAGCCAGCACCACCGGTTACGAGAATTTTTTTTCCAGAAATGCGTTTGAAAT
>JAHKAT010000295.1 GCA_018825925.1 Bacteroidota bacterium
ATCCTTGATTTTTGACTGCTCAAAGTTAGTCAATTCAAATTGATTCGAACTGTTTTCCTTTTTCTTCTATAGAAAGAACATTCTAATGAGATTTAACTTACAGGTATCCATTAGTTGTTTTATCTCGTTTGAAAGCTATTCTAAATTATTAGGCAAAAGACATTCAACCAAAAAGGAGAAAACCGTGGTTTTCTCCTTTTTTCAATATTTTAAAATTTGCAAATGTCTATACCAACGTATTTTCGTTCATTAAATCCAACGATCTAAAGGAGCCCCTACCTCTTATTAAAGTAATGGAGGTAATTCAAAAAATCTGACTACGCTGTTTGAAAGCTCGAATTTTATTAAACCTAAATCAAAAACTCAAACCTAGAAGGTGGTGTTACAAATATTAATCAAGTATTAACAAATTAAACACCACCGCTTTTTAACAGTGGTAATTGAAGAGACAATAAGCGAAATGATTAATTCTTTTCTAAAGTCAAGAAAAACTCTTCGTTTGTTTTAGTATCGAGAAAAGATAAATCAATTTTAAAAGTCGAGTAATAATTGATATTCCACTTACGATCGAGTTCGGAATAAACATTATTTTCATTGGTATACAAATACAAATCAAACAATTCCTTTGTTGGATCAGTAACCCCTTTGCGTTCGCTCACCCCCCATCTGCCTTCTTTCACATTTGATTCTAAAACACCTTTATAGTAACTTGATTTGTAGAAATAAAATTTATGACTAGCATACGATTTGGTATAATCCATGTCTCCGCGAGTATATTTCGTGATTCTCCATGTGCCATCCTGCATTTTGATAGCAATTTCAGATTTCTCAGTGGCTTCTGGTTGCGCTTCTTCTTTTGTACACGAGCCTAAAAGCACAAAACACATAACGGCCGCCCACAATTCTAATTTTAAAACTCTATTAAACTTCATAACTTTGAATTAAGCTTATATTTCTTCTACTAATGATCGGAAACCGCCATAATCATTGGCGCCTATCTAAAAAGCAAAGCAATATACAATTTATTAATGGTCCAAATATACTGTTTTATGTTGATTTTTTATTCGAAAGGCTGGTATGGGTGGTAATACTGCCATCATAGACTCTGTATTGGGCTTTGTATTTATAACTTGGGGTGTTTTGTAAGTGGCTTTTCCCTTTTATTCATTTCTGTAAGCAAATGACGTCATTTTGGGTTTCATCCAGAATGAAGGAACGACAATGCAGTATATACGTATCATCCAACTTATCCTAGCCCACAGATTCTTATGTTATAATATGCACCTATGTTTGCGATTCCGTTTAGCCTCCCCCAAAAGGAGTGACGTTAAAATGATCATTATGTCGACCTAGATTGGGTTAAGCATAGGTATTTGACTCATCAATATGTAGATCGAAGTTAAATTCACAGTACGTCAATAAACTGATTTAAAACAAACCGCCCCCTATTTCTGAATTAAAAAATTGAAAAACAGCGAGTGGAGTCAGCACAAATAGTATTTGTTTTTCAAAGTAAATGGTTTAAAAGTTCGACGAACCTATTCAAGTTAAAGCTTCTTTACAAATGTTGTGACAAGGAGTGTTGAAAAATTCACTAAAATAAAGCACAGATTTAAAAATATAAAGGCCAAAGAAAGGGACGAGAAAAGAATCATCGCTTAACCTTCGACCGCGACAAACTAAATCGTTCAAAACCACACAGTAGCAGCGCAGCAAAACCAATAAGTTTCAGAAACGAACCGAGTGTTTGAAATTCATTTTTCTGGAAGATCGAACAAGCTTGAGTTCATAATCATCTTTTCTTTTTTTCCGCAAAAAAGAAAAGAAGCAAAGGAAAAAACTTTCGCTCTTCAAATGAAAATTCCGAAGGCTTTTTAAATCCTGAAATAACTTTACTTTTTTCCATGTTTACACATTTTAAATAATTCATAATGTGTAAACCTATTTTAGGACGATACACACCGAAGAAAAAATAAGCGCTGACGTAAGCAAGTGACAGTAAAAAAAATCACCTACTAAATACAAATGTTATGAGTGATGCAAGATTTTTAGACATAAGAAAAACCACGCTTTTTTGATTTAAATGTGAAATTTAACACTTTTAGTTCGCTTTTTGAATTTAAATTTTAATTTCTCATTTCATTTTTTTGTAAAATTGAAGTATTCAAAGCCTCAGTCTTTAATATCAACAAAATCACTATGAAAAAACTATTCCAAACTATTCCAAAGAAAAGTTTTTAGCTGTTTAATGGCATTTTTGGTTTTTCAGAATTTGTCAATTGCGCAAAGTGAAAAAATCAACCAAGCCAACGCAGAACTAAGACGAGTATTTGCAAATCTTACCTTTAATCCACAAGATCCTGCATTTTTATATGAGAGATCCATTAAACTAACGATAAAATGGAAAAAATAATAGAAAAAGCAAGCCAAACAGGCTTAGTAGTCATACTGCTTACATTCCTGTTTGCCTGCAGTAAACCCATCGAAGAAACAGGAACCCTCTATACCATAGAGGGACAGTTTTTTTACGATTGCGCACAAACCCTACCCGCTAAAAATAGAGGAGGAAGTTTGTTATATGCCTATCCAGGAGGAATGAAGTTGAAATACTATGACTTACCTGTCACCTCAGATGGCGAAGGCAAGCTGGAGTTTGGTTACTATGCTGCCGGAAAATCCTATGGTTTGGATGGAAGTGACCATAACACGGTCAATTTATATCGTTTTGTTAACAATTTACCCCATGCACAAAATTTAAAATTGGGGAAGGTTACGATTGGAGGAGATGTAAAGTATTATATTCATATTAAGCCAGAAAACGCCTATTCAGAATTGGATACCCTTTTATTTATAAATATTGGAACCCCTTTGTTTCAAGACGGCCCAATTCCTGGGCCTTTTAAAGACACCCTCATTGGTCCTTTTCATTTAATCGGTGATGCAGTAAAATACAAAGATGGAAAATACGGATTTGGATTAGGTATTGAAGGCTTTTTAAAACGCAGTTTGCCAGACACAATGATTTATTTCCAAAAACATTCTTTCATGTGTAACTGCGAAGATAGCTTGGTGATTGATTTGATTTTGAAATAAGTTTCAGAAATAATATGGAAGGTAAAACAGGGTTAATTAACAATTAAAAACTGAAAATAGGTCGTTTTAAAATTAGTCTTTTGCCCAGAATAGCTTGAGCATCTTAATGCTACATTATTTAGGTATAAAATTGAAGTAAATTTGAAAACATCAGAAAGACCGAAGGTATTGATACCTATATTAAATTAAGAAAAGCATTATTAACCAAAACGGTCAACCCTATTTAGGGATGTACAAAATTCTGAACTCTTAGATTCTTAATTTACCTAATTTCTATACAAAGTACTTTTCACCGCTTTGATCAAACGGTCCACATTTGGCAAAGCTTCTTCAATCAATGTTGGAGAGAAAGCAAATGGTGTATCGGTTTGGGTTACGCGTTTTACAGGAGCATCCAAGTAATCAAAAGCATAATTCTGCAAGTGGTAGGCTATTTCAGAAGAGATAGAAGCCAAAGGCCATGCCTCTTCCAAAACTACGCAACGATTTGTTTTCTTAACGGACTCAACCACGCATGCGTAGTCAATGGGTCTTATGGTACGCAAATCAATGATTTCACATTCGATTCCTTCTTTGGCTAATATTTCGGCCGCTTCGTGGGCTACTTTCATTATTTTACCAAAAGACACTATAGTTACATGTGTTCCTTTTCGTTTGACATCGGCAACACCTATTGGAATAATGTACTCTCCTTCCGGAACTTCACCTTTGTCCCCATACATTTTTTCTGATTCCAAAAACACAACCGGATCATTGTCGCGAATCGCTGCTTTCAATAGTCCTTTTGCATCGTATGGAGTAGATGGTGTTATTACTTTTAATCCTGGAACGTGCGCATAAAAAGCCTCGAAACTTTGAGAGTGCGTTGCTCCTAATTGTCCAGCCGGGCCGTTACCACCTCTAAATACAATCGGACAACCGTACTGACCGCCGGACATTTGCAACATTTTTGCCGCAGAATTAATGATTTGGTCGGCAGCTAAAATCGCAAAGTTCCAAGTCATAAACTCAACAATTGGTCGTAAACCATTCATTGAAGCTCCTACGGCTATCCCAGCAAAGCCTAATTCAGCGATGGGTGTATCTATAATTCGCTTGGCACCAAATTCGTCCAACATGCCTTGCGATACCTTGTAAGCACCATTGTATTCCGCCACCTCTTCACCTAGCAAAAAGACATTGGAGTCATTTCGCATTTCTTCTGACATTGCCTCACGAAGGGCTTCTCTATATTGTATGGTTTTCATGCTTGTTTGATCTCTTTTATTTGGGCGCGTCAAATTTAGAATTAATGGTCGGAAGTTGCAAGGAATATTTTTAAAGTGTTTCTTCTACTTTGGATGGTTTGTTTAAAGAAAGGCATAATAGACATTACTAATTCATATACAAACGACCACTCCAAGGGAGAGGCACGGCTACAAAACGTACTATTGTGGAGTAAGAAATATGCAAACTATTCTTCTACATCTCCTCGATGGAGAAAATGATGACAACTCTTAGTCCGATGTCAATAGCTAAAAGTCAAGCATCAAGAATCATGGCAAGAACATATTTCTCAAAAGATTGTTATTTTTGCAATCGAAATCGAGTAATTAGTTAAGAATGAAAATATTGGTTTGTATTAGTAAAGCGCCTGATACTACGTCAAAGATTGCCTTTACAAATGGGAATACAGAATTTGATGAAAATGGCGTTCAATATATTGTTAACCCATACGACGAATGGTACGCCTTGGTGCGCGCGCTTGAGTTAAAGGAAGCAAACGGTGGAAATGTTACCATCATTACCGTTGGACCAGCTGCCGACGATGCTGTCATTCGCAAAGCATTAGCTATTGGTGCCGATGATGCAGTACGTGTTGATACCGAGCCTACAGATGCATATTTTACGGCAATGCAAATTGCTGAATATGCTAAAGCAAATGGCTTTGACTTGGTGTTAACTGGTAAAGAAACCATCAATTACAACGGTTCACAAGTTGGTGGAATGATTGCTGAAGCATTGGATATGCCCTATGTTTCTTTAGCAACTAAGTTGGATATTGAAGGCACAACTGCTACTTTGGAAAGAGAAGTAACGGGAGGTGTGCAAGTAGTAAAAGTGGACTTGCCTTTGGTAGCTTCTTGTGCAAAAGGAATGGCAGAGCAAAGAATTCCAAACATGAGGGGGATTATGGCGGCGCGTACAAAACCTTTGACTGTCGTTGCTCCTGCTTCTGTAGAGTCTTTAACAACTTTTGTTGGGTATGACACTCCTGCTCCAAAATCAGCAGTGAAATTGATTGACCCTGAAAACATGGATGAATTGGTGAGTTTGTTGCACAACGAAGCAAAGGTTATTTAATTAGAAGGAATAAAGTAAAAGTTAGAAAATAAAATTTCTAGCCTTTAATTTAAAAAGATAAAATATGGTATTAGTATATTTAAACACAGATCATGGTGTTATTAAAAGCGCACTTGAAGTTGTTACTTACGGAAAAAAAATAGGCGAAGTAGTTGCACTTACCACAGGTAGTTTAGACGAAAGTAAATTGGCTGTTTTAGGTCAATACGGTGCTAGCAAAGTGATTATTGACAGTACTACAAAAGCCGACGACCCACAACAAATAACCAATTTAGTTGCAAAAGTAGCCGAACAAATTGGAGCTAAAACGATTGTTTTTTCGAATGACCTAATTGCAAAAGCAGTTGCTCCGCGCCTTTCTGTAAAATTGAAGGCTGGATTAATTGCAGGAGCCGTTGAAATGCTAGCTGCCGATGGCACGTGCAAAGTCAATGTATTTTCAGGAAAAGCGATGGGCAAGGTAAAAGTAAATTCAGAAAGAAAAATCATCACCTTATTGCCAAACAGTATTCAGCCTGAAATTACAGGAGCTGATTGTGCTGTTGAAAAAATAGACGGCGGTGTAGATGCTTCTCGAATCAAAGTTTTGGAAACAAAAATTCCTGAAGGTGAAATCCCATTGTCAGAAGCCGAATTAGTTGTGTCTGCCGGACGAGGTTTGAAAGGCCCGGAAAACTGGGGCATGGTTGAAGAATTAGCAAAAACCTTAGGAGCAGCAACAGCCTGTTCTCGTCCTGTTGCAGATATAGGCTGGAGACCTGACCACGAACACGTCGGACAAACAGGAGTAGCCATTCGTCCGAACTTGTATATTGCAGCTGGTATTTCCGGGGCTATACAGCATTTAGCTGGGGTAAATGGTTCAAAAGTAATTGTTGTCATCAACACAGATCCAGAGGCTCCTTTTTTCAAAGCTGCAGATTACGGAGTGGTTGGTGATGCGTTCGAAGTTTTACCAAAATTAAACGAAGCAATTAAAAAATTCAAAGCATCAAATAACTAATTCCAAGAGAAATAGTAAATTTGAATGAAACATACCAAATAAGGAAGCAAGTTTTGCTTCCTTATTTATTTATTAGAGGCAGAAGAATCAAGAAATGGAAAAAGTCAAACTAGAAATAGTTGGTCTATCATACAGTCAAACACAATCAGGGGCGTACGCTTTGGTCTTGGCAGAAACAGGTGGAAAACGTCGTTTACCAATAATTATTGGTGGATTTGAAGCGCAAGCTATTGCTATCGAATTAGAAAAAATGGTACCTACCCGTCCGTTAACCCATGATCTTTTCAAAAGTTTTGCGGTTTCTTTTTCTATTCTCGTGAAAGAAATTATTATTTACAAACTCATCGAAGGCATTTTTTACGCGAAAATTATTTGCGAAAAAGACGGTGCCGTTTCTGAAATTGATGCCCGGACTTCAGATGCTGTAGCCATCGGAGTTCGTTTTAATTGTCCGATTTATACCTTTGAAAACATACTTTCAAGCGCTGGTATTCTTCTAGATGATGAAAACAATGAAGAGGACAACATGGAACTTTTAGAACTGGACGAAGATTCGGATCCTAAAGAAGGTTTAAAGGCCATGAATCTTGATGAGCTCGAAATAGAACTATCATTGGCCATTGATAATGAAGACTATGAATTAGCTTCAAAAATAAGAGACGAAATCAACAAACGTACTTCGTAAATCTCACCATGAAGCTGAAGCAAAAAATACTATTTATTCATTTTGTATTTTTTGTATTTACTGGCTTTACTCAACCAGCAGAAGGTGATTATTTCAATCAACAAAATCCCCTACAAACTTTATCCTTAAAAAAAGGAACGTATCAACTCGTTAATGCCGACTCAGTTGAAAACGGCGACTATTCCATTGTCAATCAAGATTTATTCTTCTATAAAAATTCTGAATCTACATTCGTAAGGTGGCGAATTAAAGCCTTTTCAGACTCTACTTTTCATCTCAATGCTGGAGGAAAATCTCTTTATTTTATCAAGCAAAACTTACTAAAAAAACCCGTAAATAATACTGTTTTAATACCCAATCAAGGTATTTCTTTGATCAGTGTGGTTCGTGGCGCAATCGGTATGCTCGCTGTTTTAGCGCTGGCATTTCTTTTTAGTGCCAACAGAAAGCAGATTCGATGGAAACATGTTTGGATAGGTTTGTTGGCCCAGCTTGTTTTGGCCATTGGTATTTTGAAAGTCCCCTTGGTTCAATCTATTTTTGAATATGCCGGTGGCATTTTTATCCTCATTCTAGATTTTACAAGATCGGGCAGTAGCTTTTTACTGGGTGGTTTGATGGACATCGATACCTATGGATTCATTTTTCTGTTTCAAGTTTTACCAACAATTATCTTCTTTTCAGCAGTAACATCCTTGCTTTTTTATCTTGGTATTATTCAAAAAATAGTTCGCATTTTAGCCATCGCTTTCTCTAAATTATTAGCCATCTCAGGGGCTGAAAGTTTGTCCGTTGCCGGAAATATATTTTTGGGGCAAACAGAAGCCCCACTGTTGATAAAAGCCTACTTAGAGCGCATGACCAAAAGTGAAATATTATTGGTGATGGTGGGTGGAATGGCAACCGTTTCTGGTGGTGTTTTAGCAGCATATATTGGTTTTTTAGGCGGAAATGATCCTTTAGTGAGATTAGAATTTGCCAAACATTTATTGGCCGCCTCTGTAATGGCTGCCCCAGGCGCCATAGTGATTGCTAAAATTTTATACCCCCAAACTCAAACAGTGAATACAAACGTGGATGTTTCAAAGGAAAAAATAGGTTCAAATATATTGGACGCAATATCTACAGGTACAACGGAAGGTTTAAAGTTAGCGGCTAATGTAGGAGCCATGCTTTTGGTTTTCATTGCCTTCATCGCATTAATCAATTACTCCTTGGCTTGGGTTGGTGATTGGACCGGATTAAACGCTTTAATCACCAATTATACACCTTACACCAATTTTTCTCTCGAAACCATCTTAGGCTTCCTCTTTTCACCTTTGATGTGGTTAATTGGCGTAGCGAAAGAAGATACACTGTTGATGGGTCAGCTACTTGGGGTAAAGTTAGCAGCCTCTGAATTTATCGGGTACATTCAATTGGCCGAATTAAAAAATTTGGGAAATGAATTGCATTTAACCTACAACAAATCTGTCATCATGGCCACCTACATGTTATGTGGTTTCGCCAATTTCGCATCCATAGGAATTCAAATCGGTGGCATTGGTTCATTAGCTCCTGGTCAGAGAAAAACCTTGTCTGAGTTTGGAATAAAAGCAGTGATTGGAGGGAGTTTGGCTTCTTTACTTTCTGCCACTTTGGTTGGCATCTTATTGGGTTGATTTTTTTTGGATAAAAGGATCAAGACTGAGGTTTCTGTTTTTGATAATTTCTCTGGCGAAGGTGACGACTTTGAATTTTAGTGGGGACTTTAATCAAATTACTTCCGCACCACTTTATGGAATCAATTTAATACGCGCATCTCAAGGGAGAAATCAATTAAAACATATCCCATGAAAACAATTCAAATTATTCTATTCAGCCTTTGCGCTAGCTCCTCTTTTGCCCAAATGGGAATGGGAGACTTAACCGGTACGCTTCTTCTAAAAAAGGACAAAACCCCTATTTACGACGCACGAGTATTTTTAATGGATGGTGAAAAACGCTATAACACCAAGACGAATCCGGATGGTCGATTCAGACTATCGGCTGTTCCATCGGGAAATTATTTTGTTTACATCCTCAAAGATGGCGACACCTTGAAAACATCAAATTCCTATTTCATACCGATGGACGGTTTAGTTCAAGTTGGTGAAATATTGTATTCCAATGCGGTTTTAAATATGAAGCCGGTATTGGCCAGTGCAAAATCGTCTGGTTTAAAGCTCACGAATGGGTTTTTGCCAATAAAAACGCTCACTTCAGAGGAAATAGGTCAGAGTCCAATTAAGTTTGATATCAAATCTTTGGCTTCCTCTATTTCAACTGATGTGAAACTAATGGACGATGGTTCGCTGGTGTTTAGAGGGGCTCGCAAAGGCGATATGATTTACATGATTGATGGTGTTAAGGTCACCAATGATTTAAACTTGCCGAGTGCGGCCATTGGTAAAATGATGGTTTATTCGGGCGGATTACCCGCTTCTTATGGCGATACAATGGGTGGTGTAATTGTCATCGAATCATTGAGTTATTTTGATCTACTTCGCGAATACGAGGGTCGTCGTTTAAAAGAGGAAAGTGTAGTCGACTAAAATAATAAGCACAAAAAAGCCCGATACAATGCGCATCGGGCTTTCATATTTTTTAGAATAACTTCTAATATTCAAAGGTATCCATAAACGCCGTTGTAAAGTTTCCGGCATTAAAATTTGGATCTTCCATCAATTTAATATGGAAAGGAATCGTTGTTTTAACCCCTTCAATAATGTATTCACCAAGTGCGCGTTTCATTTTCAAGATCGCCTCGTCACGCGTACGTGCTACCACAATTAGTTTCGAAATCATCGAATCGTAATTAGGAGGAATCACATAACCAGCGTGCACGTGCGAATCAATTCGAACTCCATGTCCACCTGGGCAGTGATAATCCGTAATACGTCCTGGTGACGGTCTAAAATCGTGACTTGGATCTTCCGCGTTGATACGACATTGAATGGCGTGCATTTGAGGTATATAATTCTTTCCAGAAATTTTTTCGCCAAAAGCCAATTTAATTTGTTCTTTAATTAAATCAAAGCTTATAACTTCTTCGGTGATCGTATGTTCAACTTGGATACGAGTATTCATTTCCATGAAATAGAAATTCCGGTGTTTGTCGACCAAAAACTCAACCGTCCCTACACCTTCATACTTAACAGCCAATGCTGCTTTAATGGCCGCTTCACCCATTTTTTCTCTCAGCTCATCCGTCATAAAAGGCGACGGAGTTTCCTCTACCAATTTTTGGTGGCGACGTTGAATCGAGCAATCTCTTTCCGAAAGATGGCAAGCTTGACCATATTGATCTCCAGCAATTTGAATCTCAATGTGTCTTGGCTCTTCAATGTATTTCTCCATGTACAAACCGTCGTTTCCGAAGGCTGCAGCAGATTCTTGTTTTGCAGAATCCCAAGCTGCTTCTAGATCTTCTTCTTTCCAAACGATTCGCATCCCTTTTCCACCACCTCCAGCAGTTGCTTTCATGATGACAGGGTACACTATTTTTTTCGCTTCTTTCTTAGCTTGCTCCACGCTTTCCAACAATCCTTCAGATCCTGGAATGCAGGGTACACCAGCTGCAATCATCGTGGCTTTGGCGGAAGCTTTATCGCCCATTCCTGCAATTTGTTCAGGAGTAGCGCCAATAAACTTAATTCCATGTTCTTGGCATACTTTTGAAAACTTTTCATTTTCAGACAAGAACCCGTATCCAGGATGGATGGCATCAGCGTTGGTGATTTCAGCTGCTGCGATAATATTTGGAATGGACAAGTAAGACAATTTACTAACAGGCGGACCGATACATACAGCTTCGTCGGCAAAACGAACTGGTAAACTATCTTTATCTGCCGTTGAATAAACAGCAACCGTTTTAATGCCCATTTCTTTACAGGTACGAATTACACGTAATGCAATTTCACCTCGATTGGCAATGAGTATTTTTTTAAACATACGTAGATGTTTGGATTTTACAGATGAATTCGGTTTCCCGAGACTTAATTATGGTTCTACTAAGAACAATGGTTGATCATACTCAACAGGAGAAGCATCGTCTACCAATACTTTTACTATTCTTCCTGTAATTTCTGATTCGATTTCATTAAACAATTTCATTGCTTCAATGATACATACCGTTGAACCTGCACTTACAGAATCTCCAACATTAACAAATGCATCTTTATCTGGACCAGCTGAGCGATAGAAAGTACCAATCATTGGCGACTTAATAGTGATCAATTTTGAGTCTTCAGTCGCTACTGGTGCAGCTGGCGTAGTTGCTGCCGGAGCTGCTGCTACTGGCGCTGCTTGTGGAAGCGCTGCCGGTGCGGCTGTTTGAACATAAATTGGTTGTTGGTCTCCAGATTTTTTGGATTCCGATTTGATAATAATTTTGAAATCTTTTTGCTCTATCTCAACTTCGCTTACTTGAGTTTTAGAAACAAATTTGATCAGATCTTGAATCTCTTGAATATTCATGTTTGACTTTTTTATAAGATTTAAATGTACTAATTAATTCGGTGCTTAGTAAGCCCATTTTAAATAAACTGCCCCCCAAGTAAATCCACCACCAAAGGCAGACAATATAATGTTATCACCTTTTTTCAATTGTGATTCATAGTCCCACAAGCATAACGGAAGTGTTCCGGCAGTTGTATTTCCATATTTTTGAATGTTTATCATTACCTTTTCATTAGGCAATCCCATTCGTTGTGCCGTAGCATCGATAATTCTCAAATTAGCTTGATGAGGCACTAACCAATCTACATCCTCGCTTGTTAAGTTATTTCGCTCCATTATTTGAGCTGAAACTTCGGCCATATTCGTAACCGCAAACTTGAATACTTGTTTTCCTTCTTGTTTCACGTAATGCAAACGCTCATCCACCGTTTCATGAGAAGCTGGTTTTGCTGCTCCACCTGCTGGTTGAACTAAATATTGAACGCCTGACCCGTCGGAGTGCAACATAAAATCTTGAATACCCATTCCTTCGTGATTCGGCTCCAATAAAACAGCACCTGCACCATCTCCAAAAATAACACAAGTAGCGCGATCTGTATAGTCGATAATAGACGACATCATATCTGTACCTACAACAATTACTTTCTTGTATTTTCCAGTTTCAATAAATTGACTCCCTGTAGAAAGTGCATAAATAAATCCAGAACAAGCCGCATTAACATCAAAACTCCAAGCCTTTTTCAAACCTGCTTTATCTGCCACTAAGTTGGCTGTACTTGGAAAAGGGTAATCGGCAGTAACCGTTGCAACGATAATTAAATCGATGTCCATTGGATCTATGTTCATTTTCTCCAACAAACCTTTAACGGCACGAGCAGCCATGTCTGACGTACAACCGTCTTTCATAATTCGTCGCTCTTTGATCCCCGTTCGTGAGGTAATCCATTCGTCGGAAGTATCTACCTTTTTGGACAATTCCTCATTCGTTAGAATATAATCCGGCAAATACCCTTGCACGCCTGTTATTGCTGCTGTAATTTTTTCCATAGTTAATTAAATGCTTCATTTACTTTCGCTGCCAAGCCACTTTTCGCGACTTCGTAAGCATGAAGCACCATGTTTTTAACGGCCACATCATTTGAGATTCCGTGACCAATGATTACGTTTCCTTTAACCCCTAAAACTGGAGTGCCACCATAATTTTCATAATTGAAACGGTCAAAAAATTCATCTCGAATTCCTCTTTTACGCATCAATGTATAAATTCCTTCCGCTTCTTTCAGCACAACATTACCGGTGAATCCATCACACACAATAACGTCTGCAGCACCTGTGAATAAATCGCGACCTTCAATATTTCCAATGAAATTAATTTTTTCGTTTTCACGAAGCAATTTATTGGTCGCTATGGTCAAGAGATTGCCTTTTGCATCTTCTTCACCTATATTCAACAAAGCCACTCTTGGTTTTTCGATCGCGTAAACGTTTTTCGCATACAGATCTCCCAACTCAGCAAATAACACCAAGGTTTCTGGTTTACAATCTGCATTGGATCCAACATCTAAGAGAATTCCTTTTGAACCATCAATCTGAGGCAAAGTTGAAGTGATGCACGGTCGCGCAACCCCTTCTATAGAACCCAATTTAAAAATCGCTCCAACAAGCATTGCACCGGTATTCCCGGTACTTGCAAAAGCATTAATTTCTTTCCTAGCCAAGCAATCAAAACCAACACTTATACTTGAAAGTGGTTTGGATGGAATTGCCTTAGTAGGATGGTCGTGCATAGTAATTACGTCGGGAGCATGGATGATTTCAAAACCATCCGTGGTGGACCCCAATGCAGAAAGGCCACTCAAGATTACCTCTTGGTCGCCAATCAATGCAATTGTGCAGTCGGAAGAAAGTTCTTTCCGCGCTAAGACCGCCCCTGCCAAATTTGCATCTGGAGCAAAGTCACCACCTGCTATATCTAAACCGATCTTCATTCAGAAGAAGTTAGATTAACAAGATTAAGCCGCTACCTCTTTCTCCGCAACTACTCTACCTTTATAGTAAAGTTTTCCTTCATGCCAGTGTGCATGGTGGAACAAATGTGGTTGTCCAGTTGTTGGGCAAGTCGCGATATTATTCGCTACTGCTTTAATATGGGTTCTTCTTTTATCTCTTCTTGTTACTGAGATTTTCCGTTTTGGATGTGCCATTTTATTTTATTTAAAATCTTTAATTCAAATTCTTTAGAATATCCCAAGGTGATTCTCCATCATCCTCGTCTTCTTCTTCCTCGTCTTCCTCCTCATCATCATGCAGGTTGACGGTATATTTTTCCATGGTCGTCATCATTTCTTCATTACACTCTCCTTTGGGATGAACCACTTTTGAGGGCATTGAGACCATGATTAATTCATATATATTTTCACGAACATCAATTTCGTACGTATCGGGATGCATCACAACCAAACTTTCATCGATCGACTCTTCCAAGCCAAACTTATAAATAATCTGATACTCTGCATTCATCTCGAATTTCAAGGGGTCCATACAACGATCACACGCTGTATCTAGCCATCCATTCAAGGTGAAAATCCCAATGAGCATCGTTTCTTTCTTTTCAAGTTCCAAATGAACCTGAATAGATGCATCATCTATACCTACATAATCCTGCTCTTCAAAGAACGCTTGAGCGATTTCAAAGTCAAATTCGTGCTTTCCTATTTTTAATCCTGCGAAGGAAATAACGAACGGTCGTTTTGAGCTACTCACTTTTCGAAAATTGGAGGACAAAGGTAATATTTTAATTCAAAATTACCTCATCCCTGTTAAAATTAAAAATATTGATTAATCCAAATCTCTACTCCCAGAGCGACGCTTGTCTTTTGGCGCAAAAGGAAGTGGATTTGCATTCACGTCTTTAACAAACTTTCGAGTTCGATAAATATCCATTGCTAGATAGATAGCGTTGCGAAAAGATTGAGCCGACGCCTTGTCTTGACCTGCAATATCAAAGGCTGTTCCGTGATCTGGAGATGTTCTTACAATAGGCAATCCTGCTGTAAAATTAACACCTTCGTCAAACGACAAAGCCTTGAAAGGCGCCAAGCCTTGGTCGTGATACATCGCCAAAACAGCATCGTATTGATGCCTCATCGATGAGCCAAAGAAACCATCAGCTGGGTACGGACCGTAGGCAATAACCCCTTCATTCTTGGCTAAATTAATTGCTGGAATAATCTTTTCACTTTCCTCACTTCCCATTTTGCCATTTTCACCAGCATGAGGATTCAGTCCTAAAACGGCAATTTTTGGGCGAATAATTCCAAAGTCTTTCTTTAAAGAAGCATCTACTTGTTTGATTTTTTCTAAAATCTTTTCACGAGTCAAAGCTCCCGAAACTTCAGAAAGAGGAATATGGGTGGTCACCAAGGCTACTCGCAAATCGTCAGCCACCATCATCATAAGCGCTTCAGCTCCAGCCATATCGGCCAAAAACTCTGTATGTCCCGCGAATTTAAATCCTGCTTTTGCTATTGTTTCTTTGGAGATTGGAGCTGAAACTAAAACATCAATTTTATTTGTTGTTAAATCTTGAGCCGCTTTTTCCAAAGAAAGCAAGGCATGCTTTCCTCCTATTTCATTGGCCGCGCCAAATTCAATCACGGGTTCTTCGTCCCAAATTTGAACCACATTTACTTTTTTACGAATCGCTTCAGAAGCGTCTGAACAGCTTGTAAACATTAACTCTTCCCCAGAAATTGTTTTTTTGTGGGCCGACAAGGTTTTGGCAGAACCGTATAATATAGGTGTACATCCTTGCAGGATTCTATTGTCTGATAAGGCTTTGATTACCACTTCAGGTCCTATTCCATTAATATCGCCAAAAGTTATTCCAACTTTTATATCCTCTAGAAATTCGTTGTCTTTGTCCATTTTGCTTTCGCTTTGTACAAAAGTAAGATTCTCAGGGATACAATTCGTATTGGAAATTTTCTACAAAGCTAAAACCACTCGAACTTTCTTGATTTTGCTTAAAATGAATCACCGAATTTGGTGCTTTAAATTGATTTAAAATAAATTCAGTTTTCGTTTTTGTCAAAAAGGTATCGTCTCCAAAAAGGGAGTCCAAATACCCTGTACAATATCCCAAAGTATCGTATGAAAATGATCGTACCATTCTGAAAGGGAAGTCATTGACTACCACTCTTTCTATGCTTTTGTTGACATAAGAGAAAGATCGAACTCGTTTTTCTTTGACTCTATTTTCCACAGAATAAATTTTCTCAGGGAAGGGCAAATCGCCAATAATTATCCTATCGTAGGGCAACGGATGAAGTAGTTTCTCAATATCTAAAGGATTTCTTTTTTTCCGACTATGAAGTAAAAAAAGTACATCTCTAGATTCTTTATTCTGAAAGGAGCTAAATTCTTGGTTCGACATCTTTTGCGTATACATCCTATACATATCCTCTGTGCGATCTAAAGTGACCGGTTTTGTTTTGTTTTGTTCAAAACGAACCAAGGAATCCATTTGTACTTGGCTAAAATTATTACCGTCTGTTTTCTTTAAATAGCGAAACAAAAACATACTAATCAATCGGTCGTCGTAAAAAGTGCGATGGTATATTCGTTCTAATCTTCCGTTTGTTTTAAATAAATACGTCCATTGTTCACGAGGAACAGCTAAGGCTGTATCAATCAACGAGTCACCTTTTTGTCGCGGATAGATACTTCGAGTAATACTTCTAATTCGATGCGCTTCTATTAATGAATCATTGAACCACAAGGGAAATGAAATTTCGCGTTCCATATCCGAATAGAGCATTTGATAATGGATCAATGAAGGTGGTCTGACCTTTATTTTTTCTTCGTCATCCTTTTTCACACTTGTTTGGCAACCCATCAAACCAAGCAATACTATCGTTAAAAAAAATCGCTGCATAGCCAATCCGTTTAGGTGAATTTAAGCAAACATTATTGGAAATGATTTTTTTAATCTTTAGTCTTGTTAAATTAAAAGATCCTCCATGACGCTAAATATCTCAAAAGGAATAACAATGCATTATTTTTTTCTTGGTGTAGCCTGCTTGATTTTTGGAATTTATTTTGTTGTTGACATCAACGTTTTTTTCGGTGTTTTTTTCCTCTACTTTTCATTGCAAATTATTTTGTCCATGCAAGGTCTAACTTTAGACAAAACCCAACATAAGTTCAAACCTTATTTCATGATTTTCCCATTCAAATTGGGTCGCTGGCAAAAAATGGCAGAGTTCAAATGTGTCCAACTTTCGAAATGGAATTCATCCTCCACTTTTAACCATCGTGGCGGATCCACTAGAGTTAAATCAAATTCCTACACAATTAGTTTGGTAGGTATGGACGGTACACGCTGGGAATTAATTGATGTAGTAAATTACAAACTGGCCATTCAGCAAGCGGAAGAAGTGAGCCAGTATTTTGAGCTCCCCTTTGAAAATATTTATAAAGATGCACTAGAAAAAGCTTTGTCGAAAAGACAAGGAGCACGATAATATCAGCTCTTTAAAATATTTATACCTTCTTGAAAAGACGGATTTCTTTCAAAAAAAGCAACTTCTCTCTCGGCTGCATTTCCCAGATAAAGTTATTCGAAACAAAATCTATGGTTTTCGACATACCTTCTGGTTGAAACGACACGCCTTTATAGACTTGGTTAAACAGCATTTTTTTTCACTGAAATCAGCCATTTTTACTAAACTATAATCCATCTTGCACTCTTTGATTTCTTTTTTAAACAAGCTTCTGTAACAAAGAATAATTTGTTTTGCATCCGCGTCAAATTGGAAACCAACGATATAGTTTCTTTGTCTGTAAAAAATCAAACAAGCGATGCCTATTGATGTTGGCGCCAGGCAAACCATTGCAAAAATGAACGGATTTCCAAACAAATACATAAGGTTGTCTGAATCTGTTTTGGCATCCACACGCATGGTCAGATAGAACACCACCAGACCAACACCTATAAAAGTAATCGCCGCTACCATTACTATTTCCATAATTAAATACCCAAAATAATTTTCGTTTCTTGTTTTAGACCAGATCATTCTTCAGTGTTTTTATTGTTTACAATATTAATTAAACTAGAGCTTTCAACCTTTCTTTTGTCTTCGCTATTGTTTTCCGTAACTTTGCGCCATGCTAGAAATGCAAGAACGACCAATAACTGATTGGCTTCCACTCACCAAGAAGGAAGCAGAAAAAAGAGGATGGAATGAATTAGATGTCATTTTGTTCTCCGGAGATGCTTACGTCGATCATCCGGCTTTTGGCACTGCTGTTATAGGTCGAATCATCGAAGATGAAGGCTTCAAGATTGGAATTGTAGCACAACCGAATTGGAAAGATGATTTAAGGGATTTCAAAAAATTTGGTACCCCAAAATATTTCTTTGGCGTAACGGCGGGTTGCATGGATTCTATGGTAAATCACTATACGGCCAATAAGCGTTTGCGCTCAACAGATGCCTATACGCCTGGCGGTCAGGCAGGTTTTCGTCCAGATTATACGACTATTGTTTATTCCAATATCTTAAAAGAATTGTATCCCGATGTGCCGGTAATGATTGGTGGAATTGAAGCTTCCTTGCGACGAGTAACCCATTACGATTATTGGAAAGATCAATTAATGCCAAGTATTTTGGTAGATTCCAAAGCCGATTTATTGGTTTATGGTATGGGTGATCAACCCTTGCGTGAAATGCTACAACTCTTGAAAAAAGGTGTTCCGTTTGAAAACTTACGAACGATAAAGCAAGTAGCTTTTATGCAAGACATCAATGAAGAATTGCCAAAAAATAAAAGCTGGGAAAATGTTGCTCTTTCTTCACATGAAGATTGTTTGAAAGACAAAATAAAATACGCCGCCAACTTCAAAATTGTGGAGGTCGAGTCAAATAAATGGCAAGCAAATCGAATCACTCAAGATGTTGGTAATCAAAGACTCGTAATAAATCCTCCCTACAAAACGATGGATGAAAAGGAGATAGATCGCAGTTTTGATTTGGCCTACACCCGTGCACCGCATCCAAAATATAAAAGCAGAGGAGCTATTCCTGCATTCGACATGATTAAATTCTCCATCAATATGCACCGCGGGTGTTTTGGAGGATGTTCATTTTGTACGATTTCGGCGCATCAAGGAAAATTCATTGCTTCAAGAAGTGAAAAATCCATTTTAGCGGAAGTAGAACAAGTTGTTAATGATCCTACTTTCAAAGGTTACATTTCTGATTTGGGCGGTCCTTCTGCCAACATGTATAAAATGAAAGGTAAGGATGAAGATATTTGTGCGAGATGCTCTAGTCCAAGCTGTATTCACCCGGTGATTTGCAACAATTTAGATACCTCTCACAAGCCACTGACTAAATTATACCGAGAAGTAGACAAAAATCCGAAAGTAAAAAAGGCCTTTGTAGGTTCTGGAATTCGGTACGACTTATTGGTTGACGATTTTAATAAAAACAATGACGATGGCAATCACGATGAATATATAGAGCAAGTAATTACTCGCCATGTCAGTGGTCGACTTAAAGTTGCTCCCGAACACACATCCGATGCAACATTGCGAGTGATGCGAAAGCCATCCTTTAAATACTTTCATAAATTCAAGGAAAAATACGAGCGAATTTCAAAACAACATGGTTTGAATCAGCAATTGGTACCTTATTTTATTTCATCTCACCCTGGTTGTGAATCAGAAGATATGGCCAATTTAGCAGCAGAAACAAAGGACTTAGGTTTTCAGTTGGAACAAGTACAAGATTTTACCCCAACACCAATGACTGTGGCCACTGTAATTTATTATTCTGGGGTTCATCCATATACCTTAAAGCCAATTAACACCGTTAAAACAAAAGAAGAAAAGTTGGCTCAAAATCGTTTTTTCTTTTGGTACAAGCGAGAAAATAGAGATTGGATTCGAAAAGAATTAACCAAAGCAAAGCGACCAGAACTAGCAGCGAAACTTTTGGACGAGCCTAATAGTCCATCGAAGGATCAAAAACCTATGCCAAAATGGTTGGAAGAGAGAAGAAATAAAAACAAATAAGAGTACTATTTCGATTTATTAGAAGGTTAAGATTGAAATCATAAACATCTCAGGAACAGTTGGGAAAAAATATTTATTTTCATTTGTCATTTTTTTTCCTTTGTTTTGTTAAAAATTCATAACTATTTAATAAGATGAAAAAAGCAATTAAACTATGTACGGCGTTGTTTGCAGTTTTAGCATTCGCAGGCTGTAAAAAAGACGTTAAAATTCCGATTACATTTGAATTTACAGGGAATTCCGTAATTATAGATGTTCCACCTACCAATGGAGAAACAACCATTGACATATGTGATGCATTTTATATTAATCTAGATTCTTTAGCGAAAGCTTATGAAGTTAATTTGGATGATGTAGAATCATTAAATATTCAAGATGTTACCTTTACAATGATCGATGAGTCAATCGTAGAACCACAGGTAACGATGTCAATTATTGAGTCGTTTTCTGGATATCTTGGTGAAGGCACCGCAAAACCTTTGTTTTTAGAGCAAAGTGTTTCTGAAAATGCAGGCAACACCATTACAGTTCCTGCACTAGACGTGAATGTTAAAGAATTGGCTCAAGGTTCTAATAACTTCAAAGCTTGTTTTAGTGGTAATTTGAGAGAGCCTTTGGACCATCCTGTGAAAATTGAAGTTAAAGCTCGTTACAAATTTA
>JAHKAT010000296.1 GCA_018825925.1 Bacteroidota bacterium
TAGATTTAAGTCGATTTGAAAGAGGAACCTATATGGTTTCTATCAAAGCGAGCCAAGGCGAAACCCTTGCACGTATTGTGAAACAATAATAAAACAAAATAAAATGTAGAAATGCGGAGCAAGAAATTGTTCCGCATTTTTGTTTTCTATAACTTAGACCTTTAAAAAAATAGATATGCTCGCTCCTTTCAATCTTCAAAAATGGATCAATGACAATAGAGATTTACTCAAACCACCTGTTGGCAACAAAAACTTGTACCATGAAGCTGGAGATTTTATTGTCATGATTGTCGGTGGCCCAAATGCACGTAAGGATTATCACTATAATGAAACAGAAGAATTGTTCTATCAAATTGAAGGAGATATTGTAGTAAAAATCCAAGAAAATGGCCAGTCAAGAGACATCCCAATTCGAGAAGGAGAAATGTTTTTGCTGCCGGCTAAAACTCCCCACTCTCCTATTCGAGGTGAAAACACCGTAGGTCTTGTCATTGAAAAGGTGCGCAGAAATTCTGATTACAAGGATGGTTTAATGTGGTTTTGTGAAAAGTGTAACACAGAATTAAAAAGTTATAAATTCGAATTAGAGAACATAGAAAAAGATTTTCTTCCGCGATTTAAAGAGTTTTATTCATCTGAAGAAGCGCGAACTTGTGAAAACTGCGGGCATGTAATGGAGGTTGATTCAAGATTTGTTTAAATTTATTTAAGAACAGTAACGAATCCAACCCTGTTGGTGACTTCATTATTTTTACTTGTGTACTTTAGTTTCCAAGTATATACTCCATCCGGAACTACTTTTTCTTTATAAGTTCCGTCCCAAGCATTTGCACTCGGTGTTAGTGTATGTATCAATTCACCCCAACGATTGTAAATTTCACAAGTGAAATCGGCTAAATTTATGCCATACACCTTAAAAACTTCATTGAATTGATCTCTGTCCGGTGTAAAACTATTTGGAAGGAACACTAATGGGTCATAGTCTATTGTAACTTCATCTTGGCTTACACATCCATTGTCATCCGTGAACTCAACTAAGTAGGTAAACGATTCATTCGGTTCAGCAATTGTTGTTTGGCAAAGTGTACAGGATAATTCAAAATCAGGTGACCATACATAATTGCCCCCAGGTACACTCCCTTCTCCAAAAAGCTGCACTTGATCTCCTAAGCCAACAAAGTAAGAAGATGCGGTTGCTTCCACCTTGGTATTAGGAAATAATTCCACACGGAAAAAGGCAGTGTCGAGACAGCCAAATTGATCTGTGCCAATTACCGAATAATCTGTTGAATTTCTAGGAGAAACTAACACAGTATCAATCGATAGGTAGATTATGCCAAAATCAGGCATCCAATTGTAGCTAACTGCACCTGTTGAAAATAGTTCTGCCGTATCTGTCAAGCACACAAACGGATCACCATCTAGCGTAACTTCTGGCAGTACTTGATCAACATAGATACTATCTTGAACCGAACCACAAGAATTTGTAAAAGTGCACACATAATACCCTTCAAATGTGCCATTTATGTAAAATATAGAATCGTTGTCAGGATCTTTTACTACCGGTCGGTTCCAACTGTAAATATCAGCGCCTCCTACAATCACTTGCAAACTATCATACCAACAAATCACTAATGAATCTTCAATTATCGGTACAGGCAAGTCGAACCGAACCTCCACAGTTACAAAGTCTGCGTACTGACATCCATTGATCGTAGTAATCAACAAGGTATAAGTGATTGAGGTATCTGGCAAGCACAAGGGGTTCGGGCTATTCGGGTCATCTAGATAAGTGCTTGGAGACCATTGATATTGAACACCTCCTGACGCTTCTAGGTTTGCAGAGTAGGTTATACAAAGTGATGTGTCGTTTGGAAATTCAATATTTTCTTCAAACACGGTAACCGTGACGCTTAGAGTATCAACTCCACATGAATCTCGCACAATGACCACAAAGGTCGTCGTAGTATCCAAAGGCAAAACCATAGGATTTGCAAGGGTCGAGTCATTCAACAAGATGCCCGGACTCCATTCATAACTTGATCCCCCCGATGCTTCTAATTGATAGGTGTCTCCTTTACAAATCGAGGTTGGTGGACTCAATAAATTAGCTGAAAAATCACCTATAGTAACTACGAGTGTTGTGGTGTCTGGTAAGAAACAATTGTTAGAATCACTGACAATCAAGGTGACATTATAAGTCCCTGGTCCGGGATATTGGTGAGAAGGACTTTGTAATCCAGAGGTTCCTCCATCTCCAAAATCCCATTCATATACATTGGCATTTTGTGTGAAGTTTTGAAAAAATACAGGGTCTGGATCACAAATCAAGGGTTCGGTAACAGTGGCTAGCGCTTGAATTACTCCCAACTCAAATTTAAACACTGCAAGGTTGCAATTGGAGCTTTTGTTGGTGGTTGACCAAACTCCAGGGGTGGTAGTAAAGCCATTGGGATTCCCTCCACAAGCCGCACAAACAGCGTGATATATGTTGCCGTTTTTATCAAAACGACTTGTGCCACCGTCGACATGATTAAAGCTACTCGTTAAACTTCCAAAGAAAGTCCCATACATCAAACCCGTTGCTTGCGCGTCCAATACTGCGATATAAAAGTTACTGCCATTGGTCGTTGATTGATACGCATCTGATGTTACAGGCAATCCGTTGGTACTCGAATTTGATGCCTGACCATTGGAACGATTCAGTTGCCCTCCCCAACCTGAAAGATAAATCCGATAACAATTACTAACCAAAAATGCTGTAGGCGAAATTTCTATGTAGTCAAGCCCTGCTCCTAACATTGTTGTCCAATTTGTTGCCATTAAATTAGGGGTAAATTGACGCATGAAAAGACCTGAATTTGCAACACCATATTTTCCAGGTGTAATGGCATAAGCTGTTGTGGTTTGACCAAGCACATATACTTGATTAAGTGGGTCAAGTTGAACAAAATAGACTTGGTCATAACCCGTTTGTCCTACATATGTTCCATTGATCGTTTGTCCAGTATTCCCATTCAAACGAAGTACAAAACCATCTCCTTGTCCTCCAGCATTAACCGGCTGCACTCCTCCCGATCCCAAAGCAATATTTGGAGAATTTGTTCCCCCTGCGACATAAACATCGCCATTCGCTGCTATCTCAACACTTGTTCCTACGTCTACATTTGAACCTGAAATATAACGCGACCATGCCAAAGTATTCAAAGAAGAATTCAATTTAAAAGCGATAGCACTTTGAGGGCCATTCATTGCCGACGGTGATCCTGCAATAGGAAAGTTTGACGAGCTAGTTGAGGAGGCCACATATACGTTTCCGTTAATGTCCAAATTTATTTCACCACGAAATGAATCACCTAAATTATAATCCAAAGTACCGATATTGACCCCGTCATTATTATTTCCTCCGACATAGGTGCTGTTTAATAAAGCTGTACCATTACTATTGAAACGACTAACGAAAATATCCGAGCCATTGGGGAATTCCAATCCATACCTTGTAAAATTCGATCCACCAGCAAAAGAATTACTCAATCCTGCATTGGTTGGGAAGTTTATCGAAGAAGTAATGCCTAAGACATATAATTCACCCGAAGGAGTTGTAATCATACTGGATGGAAATTCATTGGAAGTACCTCCCAAGTAGGTGCAGTACAACAAGTTAGTCCCTGTTGCGTTAAATTTTAAAATGGAAACATCAAAATTAGGTGTACCTGATCCTGCATTGTTAAAGGTCATATCATAAGCTCCCGTGGTTACGGGTAAACCCGAACCAAAAACAACTCCTCCTCCATAAACAGTTCCACCAGGCCCTGGAGTAGCGGTCGATCCCCAATTATCAGCAGTTGAACCACTAAAGGTTGAGAATGACAAACTCGGGTCAATTACTAAGGGCATACTTTTATCATATTCTCCCAAAGAATAGCTTAGTTTGCCCTCGATTATTCGAAAATCACAAGAAACTGCTCTTTTTTCACCATCCAATATTTGAAATGCAAGAGGCGCCGATTCGTAGATCATTCCAAAAGAATGAGCAATTACCAATCTTCCATTTTTATCGATACTTGTTTTATCAGCACCTTCCAGGGAAAACTGTAAAACACTTGGATCGACACCAGCAGCGACTATCCATTCATACTTTAATCCCGAGTTTTCAGTAGAATACACCAAATCGATTCCCGGATAAACTGATTTTAACTCTGTTTTCGCATAGGATTTAACGAAATTCTTCCATTTGGAAGGTTCTGCGCCTAGATAAAAATTGGAGTGAAATTCTGATGGATTGGAATTGATCTGTGCACCTTGCCACTTTGCACCAATAAAACTGAGTTTAATGTAATGTCCTCGAGCTGAAGATTCCTCAGAAGTAACTGCTTTCTCCTTTTCGTTATGGTGTATATGTGCTGCGCCTACGTCATAAAAATTAAAACCTATTCCATCCTTTAAAAGGTAAGTCTCACCACCAACCACCTTGGTTTTAAATAAAATTTCCTCTTGCCATTGACCTTTGTTTGGGCACAACCATACCTCATCTTTCTGTCCAAAAGCTAGGCAGCCAAAAAAGGCCCATGCTATAAAATAGGTTAACTTGCTCATTATCATTAAGGCAGCCTTCTTATGCATTCAGAAGGTTGCTAAACTAAGGTCACTTAAATATACGACTGATTTTTAAATAATTGGTTGTCTAGTTCCTTAAGAAAACGTAAAATTTAAATTGATTTTATGCCTTGGCTAAAAAAACCGTAAATTTGCAATTCATTTATATGCTTCCGCTTCCCCATGAGTGATCCGATTAAACATGAATGTGGCATTGCCCTTCTTCGATTAAAAAAACCTCTTCAATTTTATCTTGACAAATACGGGACGGCCTTTTATGGCTTGAACAAAATGCATTTGTTGATGGAAAAGCAGCATAATCGTGGTCAGGATGGCGCCGGTTTAGCAAACATTAAGTTGGATATGGAGCCAGGTGAGCGATATATTTCTAGACATAGAAGTATTGCAAAACAACCAATTCAAGATCTTTTCAATCATATTTCTGAGAGAATTATTGCCATTGAGGACGAAAATCCGGCTTTATTGAAGGATGTTAATTACTTGAAGAAAAATGCTGGTTTTACCGGTGAGTTGTTTTTAGGTCACTTGCGATACGGTACTTTCGGAAGAAATTCTATTGAAAGTTGTCACCCTTTTCTTCGTCAAAACAACTGGATCACAAGAAATTTAGTGGTTGCCGGAAACTTTAACTTAACAAATGTAGACGAATTGTTTAGCGTTCTTTTGCAAATAGGACAACATCCTAAAGAAGTTTCAGATACAGTTACAGTTCTTGAAAAAATCGGACATTTCCTTGATGTTGAAAACGACGAAATATTAGCAACTCTAAAAGCTCAAGGCTACAACAATGCTCAGATTTATCAGCAAATTGCTGATACTTTGAACATAGAAAAAATATTGAAAAAGGCTTCCGAAGATTGGGATGGTGGATACGCGATGGCTGGGCTTCTCGGTCATGGCGATGCTTTCGTTCTGCGCGATCCTTCTGGAATTCGTCCAGCTTTTTGGTTTGAAGACGATGAAGTTTGTGCCGTTGCTTCTGAGCGACCGGTTCTGCAAACTGCCTTCAACTTAAGAGAAGAACAAGTTCAAGAATTAAAGCCAGGTAATGCTTTGATTATCAAGAAAAATGGATTTATTTCTGAACGAGAAATCAATGTCCCTCTCGAACGTAAAAGCTGTTCTTTTGAACGAATTTATTTCTCTCGTGGAAGTGATTTTGATGTTTATAAAGAAAGAAAGCAATTGGGTAAAAATGTCGTACCTCAAGTTTTAAAAACGATAGATTACGACTTAGATAACTCTGTTTTTTCCTTCATTCCGAACACAGCAGAAGTTTCCTTTTATGGATTGATTAAAGGTTTAGAAGATTTTTTAAACGATCAAAAATACAAGGCAATTTTGGAAATGGGCGACAAAATGACCCCAGAAAAATTGCATGAAATCATCTATCGACGAGCTCGTATTGAGAAAATCGCTATAAAAGACGCCAAGCTAAGAACCTTTATTACACAAGATGATTCTCGTGACGACTTGGTTGCTCACGTGTATGACATCACATACGGTTCGGTAGTGCGAGGAAAAGATAATTTGGTCGTTATTGACGATAGTATTGTTCGCGGTACGACTTTAAAACAAAGTATTTTAAAAATATTGGATCGCTTAGAGCCAAAGAAAATTGTAGTTGTTTCCTCTGCTCCTCAAATTCGTTTCCCTGATTGCTATGGTATTGACATGGCAAAAATGGGTGACTTTATCGCCTTTGAAGCAGCCATTTCTTTACTTAAAGACCGAAAAATGGAGTCGATCATTGACGACGTTTATCGCAAGTGTCTTGAACAAGTGAATCTTCCGAAAGAGCAAATTAAAAACTACGTTAAGGAAATTTACGCCCCTTTTAGCGACGAGGAAATATCTGCCAAAATCGCTGAACTTTTAACCCCAAAAACGATCAAAGCAAAGGTGGAAATTATTTACCAAACGGTAGAAAACTTACACAAAGCTTCGCCCGAACATACCGGTGATTGGTATTTCACAGGAGACTACCCAACGCCAGGAGGAAATAAAGTAGTGAATCGAGCTTTTTTAAATTGGAAAGAAGGTAAAAACGTAAGAGCATATTAATCTTTGATGAAAAGAAGTACCACCATATTCTTCTATTTTTTAGGTGGTTATGTGTTGTTGCAATTTACTTGGTGGGCCTATCATCTTATTGAATTAACCAAAGGTGGCCAACTTGAAAATGACAATGTAAACCGAAAAATGCTCATGATTATGAGTGAAGGATTGGTCTTTTTGCTCATCATTCTTGTCGGACTATGGCGCATACGCTATTCGATGAAAAAAGACATGGTGCAAGCGAATCGCCAAAAAAACTTCCTGCTGTCGGTTACGCACGAATTAAAAACACCTTTAGCATCCAATAAACTAATGCTACAAACCATCTTGAAGCACAAATTGGATCAAGAAAAACAAGACCAAATATTAGAAAAAGCAATCTCCGAAAACGTTCGACTGGAGGGGATGATAGACAATATACTAAATGCTACTAAGCTAGATCACAATAGCTTACAAACACATCATACTCGATTCAGTGTCAATCAATTGGTTAATAAGGTCGTTGAAAGATACCTCAAAACTTATCAAATCTCGGGTCTTAAGGTCATCGAAAATTCACAATCTACAACCCTTGCAGATGAAAACATGATTGAAACTTTGTTGGTCAATTTGATCGATAATGCTATTAAATACTGCGACACAAACCCAGAAATAACGATAGAAATTTGCGAAAAAAACGAACTGATTTTTATTGATGTTTGCGACAATGGTCTAGGAATTCACAAGAATATGCAATCCGAAATTTTCAAAAAATTTGTTCGAGTGGGTGACGAAAACGTCCGCAGCAAAAAAGGTTCTGGTCTAGGCCTGTATATTGCAAGTGAATTTGCAAAAGTGAACAATGGCCGACTTTTTCTCTTAGAAAGTAGCACAAAAGGCTCAATATTTAGAATTGAATTAAAGAAAGCATGAAAAAGGTTGGATTAATCATTTTGGACGGGTGGGGAATTGGCAAAAAAGATCAAACAGATGCTGTTTATCAAGCGAATACACCTGTAATGGATGGTTTGATGAACCAATATCCGCACACTACCCTCACAACTTTTGGTGAAGCTGTGGGTTTGCCCAATGGTCAAATGGGAAATTCAGAAGTTGGGCATTTAAATATTGGTGCCGGACGTGTGGTATATCAAGAGCTCACTAGAATTAATAAATCTATTCGAGAAGGAGATTTTTTTACACATCCTCAGTTGTTGAAAGCCATGTCATTGGCTAAAGAGGAAGGGAAAGCGCTTCATTTAATGGGCTTGGTTTCTCGAGGTGGAGTGCATAGTTCGCAAGACCATTTGCATGCATTAATCGACATGGCAATTCAAGAAAATGTCCCAAATGTATTCATCCATGCATTCACCGATGGACGCGATTGTGACCCTAAAAGTGGGCGAAATTTTATTGCCGAATTGGAGCAAAAAGTTAGCGGAACCAAGGTACAAATAGCCTCTGTAATTGGAAGATTCTTTTCGATGGATCGCGATAACCGATGGGAACGTGTGCAAGAAGCCTATCATCTGATGGTATCTGGTCAAGGTACTCTTTTTCCTACTGCTGGCTCTTGTATTTCTCATTGGTATGAAAAGGACAAAACGGATGAATTCATCCCCCCTTCGATCATTGAAACTAAGGCTTTGCGCACCTCATCAATTTTGGAAAATGATGTTGTTATTTCCTTCAACTTTCGCACCGATCGACCAAGAGAAATCACCACCGCTTTAACACAAAAAAACTTTCAGGAATTCGGCATGAAAGCGTTAAAATTGCCTTATTTCACAATGACTTCTTATGATGAAACGTTTAAAAACATAGAAGTTATCTTCGAGAAAGACAATCTAAAAAACACCTTGGGCGAAGTGATTTCTGCCTATGGCAAAACGCAAATTAGAATCGCCGAAACCGAGAAATATCCGCATGTTACCTTTTTCTTTAGCGGCGGTCGAGAAGTGCCTTTTGAGGGAGAAACTCGCCTGATGGTGAATTCGCCAAAAGTAGCAACCTACGACCTTCAGCCTGAAATGAGTGCCGAGGAAGTGAAAGAAAAAATAGTGGCTGCTATACAAAATGAAACTCCTGATTTTTTCTGTTTAAATTTTGCAAACCCTGATATGGTGGGACACACAGGTGTTTTTTCAGCCATCGTAAAAGCGGTAGAAAAAGTAGATACATGTGTTGGCGAAATCGTAGCCGCTGGATTAAACAAAGGCATGGAATTTTTAATCATTGCCGACCATGGTAATGCTGATTTAGCCATCAATCCCGACGGTAGCCCCAATACCGCGCACAGCTTAAATCCAGTGCCGGCTATTTTAGTGACAAAGGAAAACCTAAAACTTAAAGCAGGAAAATTAGCAGATGTGGCCACCACCATTTTAGATAGAATGTCTATTTCTCCAGCTTCCGAAATGACCGGTGAAAGTTTGGTGGTGAAATAAACATCCGAAGCTTTAAACGATCAGAATACAATTCACAAAAAATGAATATCTTTCGTGTAGTAAAATAATAAAGCACTTTTCTGAAAACACTGAATAATTAGTGCTCACCTTTGATATATAACACTAAATACCAATAGCTTAATTGGCTTTGTTTTGATTTTTTATTTATCGGACCGATATGGGTTGAGTTACGCATAGAGGGGTGTGTAACAACAAATAATAGAAGAAGTTGTTCAAGACTTTGGGAAAGCAAAAATTCATACCTTGTAATATGGGAACCGAAAAAGACATACTGATCTATTTATCAGAGCTTAAAGAGTCGAGAATGGTGGACATTTTGTCCCTGATTTAGAGATTGAAGAGAGATATAGACTTGGTTACAATCACTTGAATGAAAACTGGAAATTCTTTGACGCTTTACATTTATTCGACACGAGCGAATACGATTATGAACCGAAACATTTGCTGACTATTGAACAGAACAACCTAATCGTACTAGAGGATTTCTCTAAATATTTGAATGAGTTAATCCCAAATGTTGCAAATAGGATTAAATAGAATGTTGGCAAGTAATGCTTGTTTCCTGCGCCATACACACAACAAAAAGTTATACAATAAATAATCCGCCTAAACTTTCCTGAACAGGCTGTTTATTTCTTGCTAAATATTTTAGTAAAAGAACAGAAGCTGATTCAAAGTATTCATCTTATAAAAAAGTAGGATGCTGAAAATTACA
>JAHKAT010000297.1 GCA_018825925.1 Bacteroidota bacterium
CAAGTGCTAAATTGTTTCTATTGAGGGTTTTTTCAGGCGAAAATAAACTTTCAACACCAAAATCATCACTTGCCGCTACACTTACATAATAATTAACAGCAAGTTTGGCAGGTTGAATTTCAATGTAGTTTCCGTTGACCATTACTACTGTATCCCAATCATTTGACAAGGTTCTCACGGCGACACGGTTTTTCTGAATCCCAGGCAATTGCTCTATGTCTACAACAAATCTGAAGTTATTTACATCGTTTATACCTGTAGTGGTAAACTTAGGAGTAGGAACCCCCCAAGCAGCTGCCGATGCAGCAAGGCCATTGATTGAAGCGTTGCGACCTAAATAATTAAAATCTACGAAAAAGCTATCTATTTCTAGATCATTATTGGTATCCACACCTAGATTATCACTACTTGTATGTTGGCGGTCTGTATATCCAGGACCATTGGATGCATCACCGTGTTCATTAGCGGAAGTAAAACGCAGAGCTGGATATCCTTTTTGTCGAAATGGTATATGGTCGCCTCCTCTACCCGTTCTGTCCTCCGCAGACATGACAGTAACCATCATTGGTACTGATACTATCGGTTTTAGTTCCTCATCATACTCCAATTTCACATAACGAGCCAGTTGTTTGTGTGCTGAATTATTAGAACCAAATGAAAACAAACGAACTTGAGTACTGTCGACATCATTTAAGCCTGGACAAGAAGGACCAGAGCTAGTTTGGCCACAAATCACGCCTCCAATTACATCATTGTTAAATACGGCTTTTATCGGCAACTGATTGCTCAAGGCATACGTAGCAAAAGCATTCGCACCAAACAATCCTTGTTCTTCAGCAGTCGTTACTAAAAAAACGATAGTGTGTTTGAATGAATATTTACTCATTATTCTTGCCAATTCCATCACCAAGGCAGTTCCAGTTGCATTATCTTCAACCCCTTCTGCAATACAATTTACATCACACAGATCCTCACAACGCGAATCCATGTGTCCTTCTATGACAATAATTTGATGATTACTAGTGTCCGACCCAGGCAACACAGCCATAATGTTTTTGTGTTTAGTTACACTACAAATATTTTGTTCGAAGGTTAAAAAAGCAGGGATGAGTCGATTTTGATTTGCTGCACTGTAGGCTGTAAAACGGTCATAAACCCAATTTCTAGCAGCCCCAAAACCTTCGGTTGCAGAAACTGTATCAGAGCCCGAATTTCTATTTTTAAAAGAGGCTAATTTGATAATACTCGCCTTTAATGAATCACTTTTAATAGAAGATTCTATGGATTGGAAAATAGTTTGAGGATTCAGCACTGGAAAAGCTGGAGCATAAATCAAAGGATCGAAATCACCTTTTAGTATTTTATCAGCAGTTACGTTTGAAACCTGAATATTGGTTTGTTGCGCATTACTTGCAAGGATTATGCAAGAAAAAAAGGTGAAAAGGGCTATTTTGGTGCTCATTAGGTTTGTTTTTAGAGAGCACAAGTTACAAATTTTTTGAAATTATCAATTAAAAATGGGTTTACCATTCATCCTTTTTATTGTTAAAATCATTGTCCTCATCCAACAGTTTTTGCCAATTATTTGAAGCATCGTCTGAGTCAAACATGATGGCGCTATAGTCGCCTGGCTCCATTTCATACTGTTCGATGGTTTCACCCGTATATTCTTCAACTTGTGCTAAAAACTCTTTTTCCGAAGGACTGCAAAAAGAAAGAGCTTGACCTCTATTTCGTCCCCTTCCACAGCGACCACAGCGGTGCACATAGTTTTCAGGATCGTCTGGCATATCGTAATTGATTACATATTTTACCGAAGGAATATCAATTCCCCTTGCGGCAACATCAGTAGTCACTAACACTCTAATTTCATCTTTTCGAAAAGCATCAAGAATTTGAAAACGTTCACTTTGCTCCAAACCACCATGAAAAAAACGCGTTGGCATTTCCACCCTATCCATTGCTCCAACCACTCGCTCAGCTCTTACTTTTGTTCTCACAAAGACCAAAAACTTGTCCTCCTCATACTCCTTAAGAATATTTTCAAGAAAAAATCGCTTGTCATCCATTTCCACAAAAAGCACAGCGTGATCTACATTTTTTGCAACAGGGTTTTTCGGTGAAATTTGTATTCTCAAAGCATCCTTCACCACCGAATAGGCCAAGGATTTAATTTTTTTATCAATGGTTGCTGTAAAAAATAAAGTCTGACGGTTTTTGGGTATTTTCTTTACGATATCATCAATATCTTTTTTGAAACCCATATCGAGCATTAAATCAGCCTCATCCAACACCAAGTGTTCCACACGAGAAACATCGATCGCGCCTTGTGCAATCAAATCAAACATACGCCCAGGTGTCGCCACCAAAACATCTACTTTTTTTGAAAGTCTTTTAATTTGTTGTTCCTGTTCGACCCCTCCGTATAATCCGAAAGACTTAATTTCAGTTTTTTTAGCAATCGTATTAAAAACCTCATTGATTTGTTGCGCCAGCTCTCTTGTTGGCACCATCACTAAAGTCCGAATTCCTTTATAGCTTCCCCTGTGTTTGCGAATTAAGTGATCCAATAAAGGCACGACAAAAGCAGCCGTTTTCCCCGTACCGGTTTGAGCAATTGCCATTACATCTTCCCCCTTTAAAATGGCTGGAATAGATTTGAATTGAATATCGGTTGGTTTTTTAAATTCCAACTGATTCAATTGATCTTTAATTGCTTGCGCTATGGGGTAATCGCTAAATTTCATTTTTATTAAAGCTAAAAAAACCCCGAATTTCAAATCGAGGTTTCAAATATGTTAAGAAATGATTTATTCTTCTTCGCTAGGCACCAAGATACGTCCACAGTGCTCACAAACTATCACTTTTCTTTTTGTTGCAATATCCAATTGACGTTGTGGTGGAATTTTGTTAAAGCAACCTCCACAAGAATCACGCTGAACCGTTACTACTGCCAAACCATTTTTAGAGTTTTGACGCAAACGATCGTAAGCAGAAATCAAACGCTCATCAATTTTCTTTTTAGCATCGTCTGATTTTTTCATCAATTTATCTTCATCCTTTTGAGTTTCAGATACAATCTCTTCTAATTCAGCTTTTTTGCCATTCAAATCCGTTTGACGGAATTTCAAACGATCCAATGCTTCCTCTAGAACCTCTTTTTTAGAAGCAATGCGAATTTTCGCTTCTTTGGTTTTCTTTTCGTGCAATTTAATTTCCAATTCTTGGAACTCAATTTCTTTTGCTAAAGACTCAAATTCTCTGTTATTTCTAACATTATTTTGTTGCTCTTTATACTTCGCTATTGCTGTTTCTGAATCTTTTGAGGCATTTTTACGATCTGCAACCTCTGTTTCAACCTCTTTAATCTCCTCTTGGATATTGTTGATTCGCGTCTCTAATCCGTGTAATTCATCCTCCAAATCCTGAACTTCAAGAGGTAACTCACCACGTACAGTGCGTATTCTATCAATCTCTGAATCAATCATTTGCAATTGAAACAATGCGTCTAATTTGCTTTCTATCGTAGTCTCTTTCTTTGTCGCTGTTGCAGCCATTTGTCAAAAATATTTAATCGGATTTGTATTTATGCCTGTTAAATGAAGCGCAAATTTAGGGAATTTTTTCGTGATAATATCGCCTAATAAATTTGTTGTGAACTGTTCGCTTTCATAATGACCTATATCTGCGATCAATATTTGCTCTTCTGCATCAAAAAATTCGTGATATTTAAAGTCGCCAGTAATAAAAATATCTGCTTTAATTTTTTTTGCCTCATTCAATAAAAAACTTCCTGAGCCTCCACACCATGCGACCTTTTTTATAGGCTTATCTTTCAATTTTGTATGTCTAATAATCCCGCAATTAAAGGTTTTCTTTAGTTTGGTTAAAAACTCCATTTCTGAAATCGCTTCGGGTAACTCGCCATACATTCCCGCACCCTCGTCTTGATTGCTGTTCATAATAGCGACTATTTCATAGGCTACTTCCTCATAAGGATGAGCTGAAATCATACTTTGCACCACATGCTGAATTCGTGAATTATTCACCAAAACTTCAATTTTATTTTCTTGAACTTTTTGTAAACTATTTATTTCTCCTAAAGTTGGATGCGCATTTTCTAAAGGTGTAAAACTACCAATGCCTTCGTTTGTGAATGAACAGCAGCTATAATTTCCAATTTCTCCCCCACCCGCATCAAATATTGCTTTCAACACTACTTCTGAGCTTTCTATGGGCACCTTTATGCTTAACTTGCTTAAGCTGTTTGTTTTAGGTGCCAAAACCTTCGGAAATGGTATCCCTAAACGCTTTCCTATTTCACTATTGACACCAAATTTAAAATTATCTAAATTGGTATGTGCTGCATAAATGGCAATGTCATTTTTTATGGCCTTTAAAATCGTTCGCTCGATATAATTTTTCCCGGTTAAAGATTTCAATCCTTTAAAAATGATTGGGTGGTGAACCACTACTATTTCACATTTTTTTGAGATTGCCTCATCTATGATC
This sequence comes from Bacteroidota bacterium, assembly GCA_018825925.1. GTDB lineage: Bacteria > Bacteroidota > Bacteroidia > Flavobacteriales_D > Crocinitomicaceae > UBA2040. Next base: position 4,513 of record JAHKAT010000297.1, read on the forward strand.
GATTCCACACAATCCAAAGCAATTAAAACCGCCGAAATTTCCTTTTCAGAATTGCCTACAAGAAGTCCGCTATTGTCGTAAGATTCTTGTGTGGACAGCGGAAATACGGACTCTAAATAAGTAGTCAAGTCTTTTATTCTCATATCAATCTAAA
>JAHKAT010000298.1 GCA_018825925.1 Bacteroidota bacterium
ATAGGGAATCCTGAATGACAAACATTCTATTTTTCATGCCACCTGAGAAAAAGTAAAACAACCCATTTTGTTCCAACACGGTTGAACCTGAAGCGGCATACGAGGCTTCTTTAGGGAATGATTTTGCGGATTGAATAGGATGGAAGTCAAGTGTAGATAACGAAGCAGAAAAGCTGGTGAACTCACCATCCAGTGGATCGCCAATAACGACAATTGAATCTTGATTTTTATCAAAACCATCCAAAAAAATACCATTAAACATTTGAACTCTTTTGATTTCAGTATCCTTTAAACTGTATTGTAAAATTGCGCTAGTGTCGCCTGAAGAAAGGATAATAACACTTTCTGGTAGTACAATTATATCTCTAAATTCCTTAAAGGATTTTTGCTCAAACGAAACAATTTCATTCGTATTGGCAAGAACTTTATAGAGTTCTCCTGTATTGGTTCCAACAAACACATCCCCATTTTTTACGGCTAATGCTCTAGCGTGTACATTTTTATTGGAGCTATAACTTAGTGTAAAATCAGGTGAAAAATTCTGAGACCAAATACACCAAACACACGAAGAGAATAAAAAACTAATAATTAAATTTTTCATTGAATTTTTTTCTTTGTTGTTCCTTCAGAGATTCCAGATTTTCCGGAACTTTTCGTTTCCATCGCTTGTGCGACCACATCCAAAATTCAGGAGCTTCGATGATTTCTCGTTCCAAACATCTTACATGTTTTTCTGTGATTTCGCCCCATTTGTAATCTTTAGGTTCGTAGGCAATCGACTCAAATTGAATGCTATAATATCCTCTTTTTGTCTTTTTTTGATGCATATATACAACGGCAAAATCGTGCTCGTGAGCAATCATCTCAGCGCCAAAAAAACAGGCTGTTGGTCGATTTAAGAAATTGGTCCAAAATGATTTTTCAGAATTCGGTGGACTTTGGTCAGAAAGCATGAGCAATGAAACGGGCGTTTCTTGATTTTCTTTTAGGTGGTTTTTAAAGTTTTTAGCATGAACGATTTTCATCCCAAATCGAGCACGGCGAGCATTGATTTTTTTATCGAAAAAAGCACTAGTCATAGGCGTGCCTATACCGATGGATTGATGCGCAAAAAGAAAATTTAGTCCAGATATCATCCATTCCCAATTGCCGTAATGAGCGCCTACAATCACCACACTTTTTCCTTGAATAAACAATTGATCTAAAAGGTCTCTATTGACAATTTCTATTCTTTTTTTCAAGTTGAGTTTTCTGATCGATAGATTCTTAACAGATTCTGCTAAAAGATTGGAGAAATGGCGATAAAAATTCCTTTCTATCTTTTTCAATTCAGAAGCATTTAGGTTGGGAAATGACTTTTTTAGATTTTCTTGAACAACTTTTTTTCGGTACGGAACAACGGTTCGAAGTAATAAATAGAATAAATCACTTAGCAAATAAAGTAATGGTAAAGGCAGCAAGGAGAGAGGGTAAACTAGAAGATAATACGAAATTTTTTCAATCATTTTTCACGATACTTGTCTCCCCAACGATCGTTTATAAACTTTTCAATTTCCTTTTCTTTTGAATTGCTTCCGGCATCAAAAAAGTTAGTGTTTTCAAGTCCTTCAGGCATAAACTCCTGCTGCACAAAATTGCTGGGATAATTATGCGAATATAAATAATCTTTCCCATATCCAAGTTCTTTCATAAGTCGAGTAGGTGCATTTCTCAAAGGCAAAGGCACACCTAAATCACCAGTTTCTTTTATTAAATTCAACGCTTTGTCAATGGCTAAATAGGAAGCATTCCCTTTCGGACTGGTTGCCAGATAAATCGTGCATTGAGACAATAGAATTCTACTTTCGGGCCAACCGATAATAGAAACAGCTTGAAAACAATTGTTTGCCATTATTAAAGCAGTCGGATTTGCTAGGCCGATATCCTCAGACGCACTAATGATTAGCCTTCTCGCAATGAATTTCGGGTCTTCACCTCCTTCTACCATTCGCGCCAACCAATAGATGGCTGCGTTTGGGTCGCTACCTCTAATACTCTTAATAAATGCTGAAATGATATCGTAATGTTGCTCGCCGTCTTTATCGTATTGCGCTATATTTTGAGTGGCAACAGAGCGAATAGCTTCCTCGTTTATCAGAATTTTTTCTGAAGGTTTGAAACTGCCAACAACGAGTTCAAAGAGGTTCAATAACTTTCGAGAATCTCCTCCTGATAAAGCGTACAGTAGGTTTGGACTTTCAATTTTTATGGATTTAGAAAGCAAATACTGATCTTTTTCCAAAGCGCGATTTACAATACACTCCAGAGCAGCCTTATTATGTTCTTTCAATACATAAACCTGGCATCTAGAAAGTAAAGCGGAGATGACCTCAAAGGAAGGATTTTCAGTGGTCGCCCCAATTAAGGTAACCACCCCTTTTTCAACGGCTCCAAGCAATGAATCTTGTTGTGATTTTGAAAAACGATGAATTTCATCGATGAATAATAGTGTTCCTTTTTGTTGAAACATCCCACCTGTTTCAGCTTTCTGAATGATTTCACGCACATCCTTTACACCACTGGATATGGCCGATAAAGTAAAGAAAGGGCGATCAAGGTGTTTGGCGATAATTTGTGCCAAGGTGGTTTTTCCCACTCCAGGCGGTCCCCATAAAATCATGGATGGAACGATGCCAGAGTCCAAAGCTTTGCGCAGTGGTGCATTGGGTCCTACTATATGGTCTTGACCAATATATTCGTCCAAACTTGTTGGACGCATTCGTTCCGCTAAAGGAGTGGTAGGTAGCATTATAGAGGTTTTTTATGCTTCCATCTTTTGTGGGACCACAGCCAGTATTCAGGGTTTTCAGCAATGACCATTTCCAAATATTTGGCGTGTTGATCTAGAATTTCACCGCCATCATTTTCTGCTGGGTGTTCTGAAATTGGATAAAAGGTAACTTCATAAAAACCTCTTTTCCTTTTGCGGATACAACCAAATAAAACTGCCTGATCTAGCTTTGCTGCCAATCGTTCCGTTCCTGTCATCCATCCGGTTGGTTGGTTTAAGAAAGTGTTCCAATACGCTTTCTTAGGCATGTGAGGGGATTGATCATTCACCATAATGCTCATTGTGGGCACTCTTGGCGCTTTTACCAATTTTCTTGGAACCTCCTTCATGCTCATCATTTTAATTCCGTATCGCTGTCTACTTTTTAATAGAATTTGGTTGAAAAATTGATTCTTAAGCGGTTGGTAGGCTGCCAAAACTTTATGCTTCATTTGCTGAGCAAGACCAACAGCGTAATATTCCCAATTATTGTAGTGACCACAAAGTACCATAACACTGCGACCTTCATCATAATATTTTTGAACTAATTCAGGGTTTAAGATGGCACAACGTTTTAAGATTTGCTCATTCGAAATGGTAAGGGTTTTTACACTTTCAACTAAAAAATCAGTAAAATGTCGATAAAATGCTTTTTCAATTCTTCTGATTTCCTTGGCGTTTAATTCAGGAAAGCTATTGCGTAAATTCTCTCGAACTACTTTTTTTCTGTAACCAACAATGTAGTATGCGATTATATAAAAAAAGTCTGAAAGCAAATAAAGTATAGGGAATGG
>JAHKAT010000299.1 GCA_018825925.1 Bacteroidota bacterium
GATACCCGAAGGATCCATTGTAAAAACAGGCGCGAAATTATTGTCAGGATCAGATGCACTCAACCCACCAACAATCGTGTTAATCGCACTGTTTTCTGAGACTGTTGAATTGGCCAGAGCTATAGCTGTTGGCGCATGGTTTGTGCTCACAATATACGGAAGGCTCACAGTACCATAGGATGCATTGTTTGAAAAAACAAGTGAATCTTTGGAATCGTATACAGTATTTGTATTCGAATCGTAGATTTTAAACTTCACTTTCTCGCCAGAAGTAGTATTGCTATATACCAATAGGAAGGCCAGCTTTCTACCATTAGCATCTGTAGAAGTGTTTACTACACCCCTGCATTCAGCACCAACAAATGCAGCGATTTTATTCGCATTATTTGTTAGCTCTACACAGGCTACATTTGCAACACTAGTCACGTTCATACTATTGTTAAACCCGCCTGGGTTAACAGTCCAGTTTGGCGATTGAGCTTGAACGGCAGTTGTTATAACCGTGGCAAAAACGAACCCATGAATTAATTTATATGTTCTTTTCATCATCGGATTTTATAACTTAATTATTTTGCATTGTTTGTCATAGTTGGTTCCAATTACACGGACAAAATAAACTCCAGGCGCCAAGTTTTCATAATTAACTACTGTTGGCCCGTCAGAGTTCATATTTGAAATTGTGATTCTGTTGCCAATTGCATCGGTTAACTCAAGTCTTGCATCGCTTGGTAAATTGGTTGCCTCGACTGTAAAGCTATTTTTGAATGGATTCGGATGAACGCTGATTTGCTCATCAAAATTAATGGACGACGGCACAAAAGCTGAGCTGCCAGCACAAGCATATCTTGAATCGATATTTACTTGAATTGGTTTGGATTTTGAGCCTGATACCTGATCATTTCGATATTTAATTCCAGTATAATTCGGAATGATTTGTTCATTCACCAAATCAACAATTGCCAAATTCATTTCTTCGTTTTCCCCTACACCATAAGCAGTAAGATAAAAGAAATACTGCCCACTAAGAGGGTCTAAAATTGGTGCTGCATATCCCCTGATACTATTTGAATTATCCATAATGGCCAAACGTAACGTACCCTCTTTCAACCAAGTATCACAAATATTGGTGGAAGCTACAATGGACATGTTTTGGTTAAATTCATTCGGATAAAACTTCTCTGCAAGGAATGTTTTATCGTTTTGCTGCATTCCCGAAGGTGCTGGACCGTATAAGGACGACGCTGGATAATGGAAAACACTAGTAGCCGTTGATTTTAGCATGTAACCCAAGCCAGGTTTCATGAATTGCAAACTTCCTGACCAACCCGTCAGGTTATCGTAGTAAGCAAATTCGTATTGACTTTTTACAACGTCACCAGTTTGAGCGTTGTAGTTGCTTAAGGCTGTTTGAACATCCAAGTTTTTTGGTGAAACAAAACCTATCCAGTTCCAACCTGGTTGGATATTGATGTCCACAGAATCTGGGTGATACAATTGACCTTTTAGTTCAATAGTATCCAACTGACTAATTTTTAATTTATAAGTACTTGCGGCATTCAAACCATTGTTGTTGGCCAAATTACCCACCCAGCCCAAGGTTGGATCATATTGATCATAGGCTGCAATGCCTTTCATCACATCCCCTTGTTGAATATTTACTTTATTCATCAATTTATCTGTAGAGGCAAATTGAGCTGAATTTAAAGGGAACGAAACCCATGTCCAACCATTTTGTGCAACCACATTTCGGATGATGACTTTGGTGCCTACAAACATTTGTGGATTACTAACTGTACCTACAAAACTGTTTTCTTCGAAGATTAAGGATGGCGTCACGTCAACAAACAATTCACCTTTGGATGAATTCCACATTTGGAAGGTAATCGTATCGGCTTGATCGCTATTGCTATAAACATTCAAGAAAACCTCATATTTATCGTAAGCCGGAACATAGGCAAGTTTTGCGACACCTCTAACCTGACCATTAATCATAGCTACCAGTTTATCCTCTGTATTTGCTGAAATTAAGTCGTTCATTTTTAGTTGACCAGTGATACTCATGCTGTATTGAAAATCTGAAGGGTTGACTTGCCAATTAGGGCTATTGCGTCTCACCTTTAGATTCAAAGTCAATTTTTCTGGGAAATTAAAATCAGTTAGCAAGAACAAATCCTGAGTGTAATCTCCGATGGTAACACCAGAATTAATGGTGAATTGAATATTTATTGTCTGGTTTGGACTGATTGTACCACTAGTGATCGAAGCCGTAACCCAAGACGGTAAGTTTGAAATGGTAAAGGATTTCGTAGCTCCACCAGTATTGGTTATACTTGAATTAAACACCAAATTGGTATCGATATTTTTATTCAAGTTAAACTCGCTATCATTCCATTTCACCTGGTTTTTATTGATATAAGCAATCCATGATTTTGGCGATTGCATTTTGTTTCCTTGCTTGTCCAACAGGTTTTTGACTGTAATATCCAAGGTTACATTCTCAATAGACTCAGGAGAAGATGTTGGTGTGATTACAATTTTGTCGTTGTTTAAAGAATAAACAAAATTGATAGCCGAAACTGGTCTTGGCAACTTTAATGTCGGTGTATTCGTTGAAGTTTGAACTCCATTAACCTGCACTACGGTTGCATTTATTGAAGAATTGTCGTTAAAAGTTGGCGTTAAAGAAGGAGGTCCTCCGACAAAAGTATAATTTTCAAAAGGCAAATAACAAATTAAACCAACCTCATCATTTTTTAACCTTACCCTTTTATCGCGTTTGATTTGTTCTGATTTTCTGGCTGTATTCCAAAGTCTAAAATCATCAATCATACCGCTGTAATATTGGTCATTCGACTGAGTAGTACTATTGAAATAACCCCTAGAACCAACGAACAATTTATTGCCAATGAGAGAATTAAAGCCTGTTCCCAAAACTGTATTTTGAAGATTTCCATCAATATATGCCGACAAATTCGTGTTTCGTTGCATCACCATTGCAAAATGATGCCATTTATCATCAAAGTAATTTGTACTTACCGCTTCGAAATTGTTGCCATTGTGGCGAACGATAAATTTACCTGATGCATCCTTATCGATTGTCCAACCTTTTAATGAATCGTCTCCTAGTCCATCTGATTTTCCTGATGAAAAAATTGTTGCCGGACCGGATTGATTTGATTTAAACCAAAATTCGATTGTGAAGTCCATTTCCTTCTTGATTCCAATCTTCGATGAAGAAATCTCTACATGTTGATTTGAACCATTAAATTGTGCCGAATAACCCGATGGAGTGACTACCCAAACAGGGCCATTTATCAAAGCATTTTTAGAGCGAATGTGGTCTTTAGCTAGGGTTCCTTCCGCTTCATCCAAATTCCAGTTGTACAACAACCCTTGTTGTGTTCGTGACAAGTTTTTGTTAAAGTTTCCAGCTATATCATCTTTATCGCGTGCCTTATTCCAAAGTCGAACACCTTGAAGGTTTCCTTTGTAAAATTCAGAATTTGACACATTGTTCTTCCCGAAATAAATTTTACCAGAGGATTCATAGTTAAATAGTATGGAATTGTTACCACTGTTAACTAAGGATCCATCTACATACAAGTCCGCTGTTTGGTTGGCGAAATTATAACTTACGGCATAATGGTGCCAACTCGTCGGATTTGATTGAGCAGAATTGGATTTAACTAGGATATTGCCAAATCCAAATTGCAATTTCTGATCGCTTGAAAAACCAAAAGTCATTTGATTTGTAGGATCAGCGCCTTGATAAAATAATACTTGTTCACCCAAACTTGATGCATCTCTTTTTGCCCATAGCTCTATTGTGAAGTTTTTCCTTTGCAAGTTGGTTCCATCATCAACTACTGCAAAATCATCAACACCATCGAACAAAAGTGAAGTAAATCGATCAGAAGTTCCACCATTGGTGACACCTCGCACGTCAATATTGGAAAAGCTTAATGAGCTTCCTTCAATTGGTTCATTGAACTGAATTGAAATATCGTCGTTTGGATCTAAAATTCCATCAGCTGGTGAAGGAGTACCAAAAGGGCTTGGATTAATTCGGTCAATGATACCAGATAAGATTTTCGATTCTTTGTTCGATATGGAACCGTCTTTGTTCAAACAATGTGACTTCGATTTTAAATCATATTGACCGTCGGGTAAATCTTGAATTGGCCATAAAAACTGAGAGTAGGTTTGGTCCTTACGAATGGAATCAACCAAATTGGAGGCTGGGTACTTGTGAAACGAATGAAAGGGAGTCCAGATACTCGAGTTACTCGGTTTATATTCTAAACCTAGTTTATTCAATCCTAATTTAACTTCAGTGGTTCCATTCATGTAAGACCCAGCACCATAATTATAATCATAGTTATTGATCAATAGCATTGCCGTGTCATTAATTCCATTGTTAAACACCCAATTGTTTGGAGGTTGAACCAAATCTAACTCGGTACATGAAGGGATGAAATGGGCAGAAATATAGGCTGTATCAGCAATATCATCTGAACATTTTGAAGCAAAGATAATCATCAGGTCATCGTATTTAGTTTCAATCGGACCTCTTTCAACGGTAAGTGTTTTGAACAACGAAGCCCCCGTAGGAATGGTATAGGTTGTATTCGGATCTAAACCATCAATTTTAATTATAGCACCATTCGGATTACTCTGACTTGCAACATACACTCTTAATTCAATATCATTATTGTCTAATTGTGCATTATTAGTTAGTTCCAATTGATAAACTGCTTTTTGCTCCGCCGGAATATTTGCTTGAAAAGCGGGTGTTATATTTATTTCTGGTATCTCACGCTTTGACGTTGCCGGAGAAATCGAGGCATATCCAGAAGTATTGTACGAGTGAGAGCCGATGAATGCAGAGGGATTTGTTGGATTATAATAATGCAGCACCAACTCATCTTCGTATGGACACATTGTCCTACCTCCACTAGTAATAAAAATATTACCAGTTCCACTTGGAGCCTTATAAACACTTATAGAATATAAATCACCATTATCTCCGTCTGAAAGCGTATAGTCAAAAGAGGTAGTTACAGTGGTGTCTTCTGAATTATTTCTACCAATTTGTTGACTCAAACTCATTGAATGATTGACCCCCGCTCCTGTTCCAGCAACGGTAGCACTAAACTCATTTTTGATGGATTCGGAAATGGCTAATTCATAATTAATCGTACTTACAGATTGCTTATCAAATGTGTAACTCTGGTTTAATATAGCTGCGCCTAAAGAGTAATTTTCAATAAAAAGATTATTGTTTTTATTATCCTTGGTTACCCATTTGTCTTTTTCATTTTGAGCCAAACTTCTTTTCCATAAGGCTATTTGAGTATTTACATCTCTAATTTTATCAAATAGCAATGAATCTGGGATTCCGGCCTTCTTGGCTTTGTATTTAAGATACGTGTAAGACATTCCTGTCGTATCATCATTATCATAGATGTTTGGTGTGCCACGCGCAGGGTCTCCCAAAAGTGGGTCATCGTTATTGATTCCATATAGTGGATCAGTTGGAGGTTTTGCTGATATATAAACCTCAGGTAAATCCGTGAAATAGGATTTTCTCAAATTAACTAATTGCGGAATAACAAGTGTCTCTATTTCATCCTGTGTAAATGCAAATTTTGTTCTAAATCCGTTTGGTGCCATTGCGTAGCCAGATAGTTTCGCTTTTTTGTAACCATTAATATTCGGTCCGAAACATTCCACCGCACCCGGTTTGCATCTACTAATTTCAACCAACTCTATGTTCTCCGATACACCTACTAACCAATTTCGGGCTCTTCCAATAAACAAATCGGCGTTGGCACCTACATGATCTGGATCATCTCTGGTAGTGTAAGTTGTATAAGTTGAGGTTGTTTCAACCAGCTCATCATTCGAGCCTATGGATGCAGTTGTACTAATACCAAGTGATGTGGTATTAGTTACTTCCGTTTCAGTAGCAACGCCTACCCCTGTCAAAAATTTGGTTCCTAATTTTAGATCAACAGAAGTGCTCAATTCTGCCGCGCCATTGATACTAAAGGAACTGGAAGAAGTGATTGATTTACCAGAACCAAATGAAGCAAAGCTCTGAGATCCTGGAGGATCTCTTAATATAATATCTACCAAATCAGGTCCAGAAGTTACAAAACCAACACCATTCGACCTTTTTCCTAATATATATCCATAAAAAACATTCGGTGTGGTGTAACCGCTGCCAACCCATTTCACTGGAGCTGCACCTTCTGGTTCCAAATCAATTTGTAACGATCTGGTATAGCTTAATTGTGAATCATTATTGTTTTTCGAAATACTAGGTGATCCAGCGACAAAGTTATAGACCGCCACTCCATCGTTTAAGCTAATAATCGAATTGGGGTCAGCCCCATCTATAAAACTGTTTGTGAATTTCACTTTACCACTCAACAATACTGTATCTCGAATAATTTGTGCAGCATCTTTATTCTCGTAAAATTCGAATCCCTTGGTTTTTATTTGGTACTGTTTACCTTGAATAAATGTTGGCCAGTTGGTTGGATCATATACGTTATTGAGTGGTCGGATTTGAGTATAAGCACTGCCTACCTTTAAAGAATCTTCGCCAATAAAAAATCGGTCAAGCGTGTCAGTTACCAATATTTTTGGTAAACTTCTATACACAAAGTCGCGACGAACATGATAGCTGGTAGTATCTACAACTCCACTAAAAGTACCTGTCTGTGGGGAAAAAACTGAATCCGAAACAAAAGTTCTTTCACTCACCGTTCTGAGATCAATTGAGGATTCACTGTTTGTGAAAACAGTTGTTGATATAGCTTTGTTCAATCTGTTTTTATCCTTTACAATATAAAGTGAATCGATTGTATAGTTCAAAGGGGGAAGAGACAATTGATATTCGCCATTAGCAATAGATGTGTAGAAAGCAGTATCCATACAATCATTACCTGAGACGGATGCCTTCAATCTTATTCTTGCAACTCCAATATTGTTTTTAGATCGACCTAAGTTGGGTTTTTTATTAGCCTCTACTAAACCTCCAACAACACGACCAACAAGCGTCCTAGTAGTAGCATCAAAAAATTGAATATCCGTGACTGGTTCTTGGAAATCAAAATCTAAATTTTCATCGTTCGGAAATCTTCCAACAGACATGGTGTGGTTGGCCTTTACAACAGAGATATTATGAAGGCCTATAGGGACTTGAATAGTAAATGAACCATCTGGTTGCGTTTGCACCAAAGATCCATTTTTAACAACAAGTTCACCATCTATTTTGAGATTTGCCCCTGCCACTGGACAACTGGTGTTATCGTATAATAACCTGCCTGTAACCTTGAAAGAGGATTGATCTATAAAGTTTAGGCTATTAAATACGGTACCAGCATCACTTATATAAACAGTTCGAGTATTGGGAGAAAATGAATGCGTGTTAAATAATGGTGTTAATGTAAAATTATCACCACTTCCACTATAAGCTATTCCTGAAACGGTGTAATTCCCCCCGGCGTCGGTTAATCCAATATAGCCTAACTGTGAGGAACTAGGGTGGTCATTATCCCAAGTAACACTTGTCGTTTTTAGCAAATGATTATTGTTGAACACATTTGAACTGGACGAAACATCATAAGCATAATTTCCTACACCCTCATCAAAATGTAGACTAATACTCGTGTTGGGTTTATTTCCGTTTAAAATTCTTGGAAAATCAATGTACACATTCGTGTCTAAATCAGTTGTATTGAACAATCTAAACTCGTCCAAATAGAAATTTGCATCTGTATCTCCAAATATGATCGGATTGGTATTTGTAGTTAGTATTCCAGTTGCCAGTGTTGTTCCTTTTAAAAGTCCATTAATATATAATTTAAGGGTATCTAAATCATACTGGACACTTACATGGTTCCAGGAGTTAAGGTTTAAATTACTCGCTTGAATACTTACATTTTTCTCAACTCCACTTACAAATAATTTTGCAGTATAGCTGCTCGCATCTCTTTCAAATGAAAAAGAGCCCGCTTTTGAAATATAGACTTGAGATGAATCATTTGCTGGTTTTAACCAAAATTCTAAACGGATTTTACCATTTGGAGTGAAAGCAGTAGTTTGCTTTATTTGGGCAGAGGATCCCGGAACAAATTTTAAAGATTTACCAGTAATTCCATTTGAAGGCGTCACCAATATTTTAACCCCTTTTACAGCAACAAATCCAGAATATTGAACCTGACCAGAAACGATACCCATCGGATTTCTAAACCCAATGTCACTTGTCTGGTTTGAATAAAGGATAGTACCATTACAATTTTTCTCTCCACGAAGTGTGTACTCGTAAAACACACGAGCCTCTGCGTTGTTATCAATAAATAAACCTGATGATGGATTAACAGAGGCAATTAGTATGGAATCCATTGTCCCCAAAATTTTACGGTAGATCTTCATTTGCTCAATGTTCTGTGCGCCATTCGCGAGCCATGATATTTCAACCCGATAAGGGAAGTAACCTTTAGAAGCCGTAACCTTATTGGTGGTTGTATTAAATGTTTGAGACAAATTTGGTGGTGGGACAATAGCTGTATCTTGACTGACAGAAACCAAACCTGAAGTCACGCATTGATTGTATACCTTGATTTTATAATTGTAGACACGACAGGTACTTAC
>JAHKAT010000300.1 GCA_018825925.1 Bacteroidota bacterium
ATTGGGCGAAAAGAATTGAATCTTCTTGAAATTTTTAACTGTTCAAACTTTTTTGAAGGTCAATAAAAAAATCTCCTCATCTGAACTGGAAAATGAAACGGCAACTATGATCAGTGAAAAAAAATGAAAAATTGAATAACACTAATTGCTTAACACAAAAATAAACTCTTTAAAACCTGAAATAGGACACATACCCTCCTAATCATATCCTTTTATAAATTAACCCTACGTTACACCTTTAGATTTCAACTCTTTTAATGGAGTATTTTAATCTATTCTGTAATCAATAGACCAATAGGAGTAGGGCAAAAATAACTACTAGAAACTCCTTGTAACACTGAATACAACCTAAAAACATTCAATTAAACCGATTAAATTAATATTTGTATTTATTGATTTATATCAATTTTTAATAAAAATGTGATGAATAAAGTATGCATAACCAACAATTATTTTATTCCTTTACACCATTAAAACGATTAACTATGAAATTATTGTCTCCGTTAAATCGATCGCGATTAGGCATAACATTTTGTCTCTCGATCCTGTCCATTATGCTCACGGCAAATGGCTTTGCTCAACTTTCTGGCGTTAAAACTATTCCAGGTGATTATGTAAGTTTGGCTGATTTCGTCACAGATCTTAACGCCCAAGGCGTCGGTCCAGGGGGTGTTACCGCTCAAATTGACCAATTACATGTCGAAACTGCTCCAGTAGGTGGTTATCAGATTACCGCTACAGGTACATCTGCTGATCCTATCAGTATTACTTCTTCTGGTCCAGCCAAACCTGTTTTCACAGCATCGGCTTCGCTTGTTGCGGGTAGTTTAAATGATGCCATTATTAAACTAGTAGGTGCTGATTATGTAACAATTTCAAATTTAGAATTAAGAGAGCACAGCGCTGCAGTGAATGTCACACCAGCTTCAAACAACATGACAGAATGGGGAATAGCATTGCTTTATGCATCCGTAACCAATGGTTCTGAATTCTGTACGCTACAAAACAATACTATCGTTCTCGATAGAACATACACCAATTCCTCTGGAATTTATTCGAATAGCACCCACAGTGCTACAGCTCCAACAACTGCTGCAAGTGCAACTGGTGTTAATGGAGGAAATAATGGATTGAAGATTTATGGTAACTCTATTTCAAATGTGAATTATGGAATTGTTGTTGTTGGTCCAATTTCTGCATCTGACCAAAACGACGGGGTGGAAATTGGTAGTAATACTATACCCGCTAGAGGTAACACAATTAGCAACTATGGGACGACGACTGCAGGCACAACGTTTCCCAACGTTTCCTCAACTGTAAACGGCGTTTTGGTGCGGAATTCAAAAAACATTACGGTTAGTTACAACGCAATAACCAGTTCTTTAGGAGGCCTTACTACTTCATCGACTCTAAGAGGAATTTTCATTCCGTCTGCTTCAGCTCAAGTTGTTGGAAATAACATCATCAACATCAACTTCAACGAAATTGAATTGCAACACGGTTTTACATCAGGAACAATTAATGGTATAGCATTAGAAACATCCTCAGCAAATGCGACTACAGACCTTTCTGTTTCCAATAATAATTTCAAAGGAAACACCCATGCTGTTACTTCCACGGGAATTGTTACTTTTATTTCGTCCACAGCAACAGCTTTAAATTTTGTTTGTAGTAACAATACCTTAAGCAATATTACTATGGCTAGCTCGGGAACTGTTACCTTTGTTGGACATAGTTATACCATGCCGACTGGTGGGTCTCAAACTCTAAATAACAATTCTATTGTTGGGACTTTTAACAAAACTGTTGCAAATGGATCTTTTATAGGATTCACAACGAGTGCATCATCAGCCAGCGGATCAAGTGCAACATATATAGGAAATAACTTCTCGAATCTGGCTATGTCTGGTACAAGTGGTTTTACGGGTATAACCAACATAGATGGCTTATCAACAAATACTTCGACAAAAAGTATTAAGAACAACACCTTTTCTAACATCACAGCAGGTTCAGGATCATTTCTTGGAATCAATGTTAGTTATATTGCTGGCGCAAGCGAAATCTCCGGCAATCAAATTTCATCGAACAGTGGAAGTGGCTCACTTTCTGGAATTTCAGTTAATTCTTCAGGTAATATAGGAACCTCACTTTTGATTTTCAATAATACGATATCTGATTTCTCTGGAAGCTCAACATCGTCTACATCAACAGGTTTAACGGTATCCAACACCTCACCTGGTATTGAAATTTATGACAATAAAATTTTTGGAATCAGCAGCACTTCAAGTGGAATAGTAACTGGAATGATCATTTCAGGAACCACAAACGATAAAAAGATTTATAGAAACAAAATTTACAATCTAACTTCTAATAATGCTGGCGGAAGGGTCTATGGAATCAGTGTTACTTCAGCATTGAACACCTATATCTACAACAATTTACTTTCCGATTTCAAAACTCCCACCACCTCTTTGGTCGATGCCATTCGTGGTTTTTCAATTACCGGAACCACTGCCGGTTCAACTGTCGGTTTGTACTACAATACCCTACACATAAATGCTAGTTCAACAGGAGTCGATTTTGGAACTTCTGGTGTTTATCATCAATCCAACAGTACAGCAACCATAATGGCTTTGGATATGCGAAACAATATTATTATCAACGAATCAGTAGCACTTGGATTAGGAACTACGGTTGCTTTGAGAAGATCCGCCGTTGATTTAGCGAATTATAGCACCTCATCAAACAAAAACTTATTGTTTGCAGGTTCTCCTTCCATAAAAAATTTAATTTATTCTGACGGAACGAACAACAATCAAGCATTCATCAATTTTCAAACCTATGCTTCACCAAGAGAGGCTGCTTCAATTACTGGCGAAGGGGGGTACAATTACTCTACTGCAGGTTCATTCTTCAATAGTTTGACAGGCACCAACTCAGATTATTTGAAGCCTAAAAATGGTATTAACACTTTAACTGAGAGTGGAGCTGCGGACATTACTTCCCCAATTGCCATTCCTCAAGATTTTTCAAGTGTTGCGCGTCCTGCTGGTTCTGGTACTGCTCCAGACATGGGTGCATACGAATTTGACGGTGTAGCCGTTGCCAATTGTTCGGGAATGCCTACAGCCGGTTCTATTAGCGGTGCGAATGCCGTTTGTGAAAACAATGGAACGACTCTTTCTGTTACTGGATATTCAGCAACTGTTGGCATCACTTTTCAATGGAAAGTTGCTTCTGTACCTGGTGGCCCTTATACTGATTTAGGAATCGCTCCAACACAAGCAACAGGAAATTTAACGGCAAATGCCTATTATATTGTAGACGTAACTTGTTCGAATAGCAGCATGACGGCAACTACATCTGAGTTCACTCTAACTGTTAATCCGAATCCAGTAATCAGTATTTCTGGCGCTGACACGGTTTGTATTGGTTTGAGTACAACATTAACAGCTAGTGGAGCGGATACCTATAGCTGGTCGCCAGCCGGAACTCTTTCAGCAAGCACTGGAGCTACAGTTACAGCAACACCGACTAATACAACCATTTATACGGTTGTAGGCACAACTTCTGCAACCAATTGTTTTACTTCCATGCCGATTACAATTACTACATTGCAAGGGCCAAACATTTTAGAGGTAACCGCATCTCCTGATAATGTTTGTAGTGGTTCAAGTTCAGTTTTGGATGTAACAACTTCGATTCCATCAGCAATCAATCAATATCTTTTTTCCAAAGCAACGGATGGTGTATTAGTTGATATGACAGGAGCTACTACCCTATTGACCAATGGGAATGATGATACCCCTACGGCTTCTTCATCCCCAATAGGATTCTATTTTAATTTCAACAATAACTTTTATTCAAATTTTTCAGTTTCTCCTGATGGATGGTTGTTATTAGGTTCTGCTACAGCTACCTCTCAATTTACGAACTCTGTAGTGAGCAATTTAAATACTCCTAAAATTTATGCTTTCTGGGATGACTTAGCAACTGGAACAGATGGATATGTTAAACATTTAGTTACTGGTACTGCGCCCAATAGAGTTTTAGTCGTAGAATGGTTTGTAACTGTTCCTGTAGCCACTGGAGGCCCTGCTAATTCTAAATTCCAAATTTGGTTGCATGAAAAAGGTGGTAAAGTAGAAATGGTTTATGGTGCAATGAACCCTACAAGTACTTCGGCATCTGTTGGTATGACTGCGTCATCAACCAATTATCAAAGTATCACTGTGTCAACTTTGACCAATAGCACAACGACCTTTAATAATAGCAATACAGTTACGCCTGCAGCTGGACAAAAATTCATCTTTTCTCAACAAGCTGGGGCAAACAATTATTTATATGCATGGACACCGGCAGCAAATTTGTCAAATGCTTCTGCAAAATCGCCTACGGCAAATAATATCACTGCTAATGGGTATTACGCAGTACAAACCAATGGTTTTGGATGTTTGGACAAAGACTCCGTTTTCATCAGTACAGGTGTTGCATTAGAATCTGATGTTACTGCCAATGTACCAACGACCCAATGTCAAGGTGCAACTATTAATTTAACAGCTACACCAATTGGTGGCGGTGGTCCTTATAGTTACGCATGGACGGGTCCGAATACATATACTGCATCCACAGACCTTGTTGTTCTATCGAATCTACAACCCAACCAAAGTGGTAGATATTATGTAACTATTTCGGATGCTTGTGGAGCGAATAAATTAGATTCCATCGATATTTTGATCAATCCAAATCCGGTTGTTTCTATAAATCCAACCTCTAATGTAGCGTGTCAAGGAGCAACTGGCCCAACATTGGTTGCTAGTGGAGCTGACACGTATGCTTGGACACCGTCTGCTACGCTTTCAGCATCAACTGGTTCCACTGTGGTAGCAACCCCTACCTCTACGATCACCTACACGGCGACAGGAACATTTACAGCAACGGGATGTTTTGCTGCAGCAACTCAAACCATTACTTACGGTTTTAACCCAATAGTAAGCAGCGTTACTGCCGTTCCATCCACCATCTGTGCTGGTGATTCTTCAGTAGTCTCCGTGGTTGCTAAACCCAATCGTCAAGTGAATTCAATGGCATTTTCTACCAATACTGGATCTACTTTGTATCCTATGGTTAGTCCAACTATTGCTGTCCCTGCTGCAACGGATGACGCGGTTTCAGGTGTTCAACCTATAGGTTTCTCTTTTGGATTTAACAATACGTCTTATACCAACTTTAGCTTATCACCGGATGGTTGGTTAGTATTAGGAAACACAGCGGCCACTAATCAATTTACCAATTCAGTGATTAGCACTTCGAATACCCCTAAAATCTATCCACTTTGGGATGATTTAGCGACAGGTACGGATGGATACGTGCGTTACGAAACGCAAGGTACTGCACCGAATAGACGTTTGGTAGCCGAATGGTTTGTTACAATTCCTAGAGTAACAACTGGTGCTGCTAATTCAACTTTCCAAGCAGTTCTGCATGAATCTACCGATAGTATCGAGTTTATTTATCAACCAAATGGGAATGCTCCATCGTCTTCTATCGGTTTAACTGGAGCTGCGAATAATTACCAAAGTATTACTGTTTCCAGTGCTACAGTTTCAACGTCAACTCCTAACAATGCGAATTCAACATCTCCAATTATAGGGAGAAGATATGTTTTCTGGAACCAAGCTGCTCCATTGACATACGCATGGAACCCTAGTGCAACTTTGAAGACTAGCAACGCAGATATTGCTCAAACAATGCCATTGAACAGTACTACAACGTACACTCCAACAGTTACGAGTTCATTGGGTTGTTCAGTTAATGGTAGTTCGGTAACAGTAACTGTGAAGCCAACTTCAGCTGCAACGATTTCTCCAATGGCTTGTACAAACTATACAGCACCTAGTGGGGCAATCTACTCAGCTTCAGGTCAATATATGGACACCATTCCAAACTCAGTTGGATGTGATAGTGTGATTACCATTAATTTAACTATCAATCAACCGACAAGTTCCTCTTTTTCAGTAACAAGTTGTGGAAATTATACCGCACCAAGTGGAGCGATTTTCTCTTCTAGTGGCTCAATTACTGATGTAATTCAAAATGCAGCGGGTTGTGATAGCACAATGTCGATTCAGTTGACCGTTATTCCAAATTCAGCAAATACACTTCAAATATTTACTTGTACAGATTATACTAGTCCGAGTGGATTAACATTAACAAGTACCGGTACGTATATGGATACAATTCCTAATGCGGCAGGTTGCGATAGTGTTTTCACAATACATTTAGTAGTTGGAGCTGAATCTACGGCCACTATTTCTCCTTTTGCGTGCGAAAGTTACACTGCGCCTAGTGGGGCAATCTTCAGTCAAAGTGGTAATTACAAGGACACCATTTTAAACGCTAGTGGTTGTGACAGTGTGATTTTTATCAATTTAACGGTTGGTCAGCCAAGCTCATCTACTTTAACCATCAGCAATTGTGGGGACTATACTTCGCCGAGCGGTAAGTTGTTTACTATCTCTGGAACATACAAGGATACCATCCTAAATGCCAGTGGATGTGATAGTGTTATGACCATTCAGTTGACCATCAATAACATTACGGATGCCGTGACAGTTTCAGGAGCAACGATTACTGCTACCGAATCTGGCGCAACCTATAATTGGTTGGATTGTAACAACGGCTTGGCCCCTATTTTGGGAGCTATTTCTCAATCTTACACACCTTTTGTAAATGGTGAGTACGCTGTTCGTATTTCCAAAAATGGTTGTATCGATACTTCTGTTTGTGTATTGATCAATACTATTGGACTAGACGATCTTGAGAAATTTACTTTCCAAATTCTTCCAAACCCTACAAGTGGCATTGTTTTGCTTCAATTCAACGCTGAATCTTCAGCAGTTGTGACTATATATGACGCATCAGGAAAAGTTGTAATGACAAAATCCAATGTTAAAAATGGTCAGACTTTGAATTTAAGTGAACAAGACCGAGGCATGTATCTTATTCGTTTGGAGACAATAAACGGTACACATATCGAAAGAATAATTAAAAATTAAGAATTCTTCTTACTTCATTTGATTCAAAATGGGCTCGCTTAACGGCGAGCCTTTTTTTGTTTATAAATATTGGAATAGTCCGAAAAATACGCAAGTCATCCCCTCTCACTCAATGCACTGCATCAGTCCACCAAGCTTCATGCTTGGAGTGAAATAAATTTCTGTTGTTAACTGTATAATGCTGGGTTGATGATAGAACATCAGTCGTTTTGATAAAATCTACTTAGAATTTTAAATATTGATTATCAATGCATTACACTATAATTTTAACATAATAAATCCAGAACCAAAAATGGTGCGTTAATTACTTCGATAACCAATTTGAAAAACTTAAAATTTAAAACATGAAAAAAACTTTTTTAACCCTAACAATTGTAGCCGGATTAGGCGCAGCGTTTATGACAAGTTGTGGTAGTGATAAAAACGAAGCGACGGAATCAGAAGAATCAGCAATGAACCAAGAAGCCCCAGTAGAGGAAGAAATTGAAGAAGAACCATATGTAATGGTTGGTGGTGCGAAAATGGTACCTTCTTTGGATATCGTTGATAATGCTGCAAACGCAAACAATGTAACCACTCTAGTAGCAGCAGTGAAAGCCGCAGGTTTGGTTGAAACATTGAAAAGCGAAGGTCCATTCACAGTTTTTGCTCCA
>JAHKAT010000025.1 GCA_018825925.1 Bacteroidota bacterium
CTTGCCAAATGAATCGTTCAGTTCGATCAAATTATTTCGCCGAAGATCCACAAATTGTAAATTGATACATCCATCCATGGTAGGAGGCATTCTGATAATTCTATTGAAGTTCAACTGTAGATTCACTAATTGATCCAATTTCCCCACAGAATAAGGAAGCTCTGTTAATTGATTTTGTGTCAGCCACAATTGTTCTAAAGAATCTAGCTGTCCTATTTCATTGGGAAGAAATTCTAGTTTATTGTACGACAAGGATAGAATTCGCAAGTTTTTAAGTTTTCCAATTTCTTTCGGCAAATCAACCAGCTGATTACTCCCAAGATAAAGTTCTCGCAATTCTGTAAGGTTTCCAATTTCCGGTGGTAATTTTGAAATATCATTGCGAAAAAGTCGCAACACTTTCAACTCCTTTCGTTCAAAAACAAAAGGCGGAATTGTTTGAAGTCCACTCCTACTCAAATCTAAAACTTCATTGGATTTGTATTTAGAATCTTTAATCAATGAGACAAAACAGCTCGATAAGACCGATATACAAATAGAAAGAGTTATAAAAATGTAGAAAAAGGAACTTTTTTTCATTAATTAAAATTAACGCTTTTTAAAACAACTTTCTTTAATATCAACTACCAATTCTCTATCTTGGCATAAATATTGAATGTTTGTTCAAAAATTAAAAGTTATGAAATTACTAAGAATCACATTGGCTGCTTTGGTGGTAGGTTTGGGAACCACAGCGACGGCACAAGTAGGTAAAACCAAAATGCCTCCAAAGGCAGAAAACCAAATGGTTAAAGAATCAAAAGAGGTGAAGGAATCCAAAGAAGTGAAGGAAAAATTAACACCTGAAGAAAAGGCCGAACGCTTTACGAATAAATTAGACAAAGAGTTAGAGTTAAGTCCAGCTCAAAGATCAAAAATTTCAGAATTAAATCAAGGAATTGCTCAAAAAAATGAAGCCATTCGAAATGATAAAACGATCACCCCACAGCAAAAAAAAGAAAGAATTCGTGCCAACAAAGAACAAGGACACGCAATGATGAAAGACATGCTGGATGAACGTCAAAACTTAAAATTAGCAGAATGGGAGCAAAAAAAGAAAGAACAACGCGATGCTCAAATTGAGAGAAAAAAGGAAATGAAAGGAGTTCCAGAAGGAAAAGGAAAACCAACTCCACGACCTGCCTCCAATGAGATTGAAGAAGACGAAGACGATTTATAAATCAATTTTATACAAAACAAAAATGCGACCCTTCCTGGTCGCATTTTTTTATGCTAATTTTTCTGCAAATACTCTTCTAAACTTATCTACTTTAGGCCGAACAACCGACTGGCAATAAGGGTTTTCTGGATTATTCTCCAAATAATTATGATGATAATCTTCAGCCGTATAATAATTATTTATTTCAGTTACCTCCGTTACAATCGGGTTTTCCCAAACTTTTTCAGAGTTCAAGCGGTTGATATACCCATGGGCAATTGTTTTTTGTTCTTCAGAATGGAAGAATATGGCCGATCGATATTGCGTTCCTATATCACCACCTTGGCGGTTCAAACTGGTTGGATCATGCACGAAGAAAAATACTTCAAGTACCTCACCAAATGAAATAACATTGGGATCGAATTCTATTCTTGCCACCTCTGCATGACCGGTTCTACCAGTACAAACATCCTTATATCCAGGATTTTTGATAGATCCACCAGCGTAACCAGGTTCAACTTTAAGAATACCATTTAATTCCTTATAGCAAGCTTCGATGCACCAAAAGCATCCAGCTCCGAGAGTTGCGATTTCCATCTTTCTTATTTTGAGGCGAAATTAGAATAAATTTGGGACTATTTCTTTTTGAATTTTAATGAGGCTGAATTCAAACAATACCTTAGCCCTGTTGGTTTCGGGCCGTCATTAAAAACATGGCCTAAGTGAGCATCGCATCTTCGACAAACGACCTCATCACGAACCATTCCGTACGATTCATCCGTGTTCACCATAATAGCAGTCTTTTCAATAGGTTGATAAAAACTTGGCCACCCTGTTCCCGATTCAAACTTCGTTGCACTTGAAAACAAAGGTAAATCACAACAAACACAGCTGTAAATTCCTTTATCGTGATTATCCCAATATTTTCCTGAGAATGCTCTTTCCGTTCCTGCTTTGCGCGTTATAGTGTACACCTCAGGACTCAACATTTTTTTCCATTCTGCGTCTGATTTAACAACTTTGGTCGAATCAGCCGGCATAACCATCGATTTTTCGCTTGAAAAACTTGATCCATTTTTCTGTTCTTTTAAAGAAGTACTACAAGCTAATGCAGTAAATAAACAAACACTTAATATATAAACTAAACCTTTCATATTACTCTTTTGATTTTGACAATTTAACAATTAAAAACTGACGCAAAGCAAACAGATTACAATATGCAATTAACTTTGCGACATGAAACATACGTATGGGCAAAATTTCTGGATGTTATGCACATCGATGTTTTTGTTTATGTTGAGCTTTAATCTTATTTTACCTGAGTTAAATAGTTTTATTACCGATTTAGGTGGCGCAGACAAAAAAGGACTCATTATTTCCTTATTTACAATCACAGCAGGTATTTCTCGTCCGTTTTCAGGGAAGTTAAGCGACACTATTGGTCGCCGTAGAGTTATGATGATAGGCATGCTTGTTGGCGTTACCGTTTGCATGCTATATCCACTAAGTATTTCTGTTGGATTTTTCTTGTTTTTACGCCTAATTCATGGCTTTGCAGCGGGTTTCAATCCAACTGGAGCAACTGCCTTGGTAACTGATTTACTTCCAGTTACTCGTCGTGGTAAGGGAATGGGGATTTGGGGAACTTTTATATCGCTGGGTATTGGAGTTGGTCAAGCTCTGGGCTCACCCATTCGAGATATCATAGGAATTAACGGCTTGTTTATCTTCGCAGGTTTGACTTCTGCGGCATCAGGATTTATTCTTTTCTACGTCAAAGAATCACTCGTAGAGATTCAACGATTCAATTTCAATCATTTAAAAATAACATGGAAAGACGTTTTTGAACCAAGCGTGCTTCCATCGGCCATGGTCATGTTTCTTTCAGCGATTAGTTCAGGGATCATATTTGTTGTGACACCGGATATTTCGGGGTATTTAAATATTGAAAACAAGGGTTGGTTTTTTCTGTTTTATGTCATTTCAACCATTTTAGTGCGATTATTCACCAGTGGTATCAGCGATCGAATTGGTCGCCGAAAAACATTATTAATTGGGGTTAGTATCTTAATTATCAGCATGTTTTTAATTGCTATTTCTCAAACGGTTTTGATGTACACCATTGCTGCAATCGTTTTCGGTTTTGCCACTGGTATTAGTTCTCCTACTCTATTTGCATGGACTGCAGATTTGAGTAATCCTCAGCGAAGAGGAGTTGGATCTGGCACTATGTTTATCGCTTTGGAATTAGGAATTTTAACTGGTTCACTTAGCACCCTGGTGTTTTATGAAAACACGAGACAATCCGTTTTTAATACTTTCTTATTCGGGGTAATCATGGCTGTTTGTTCTTCGCTTTATCTGATATGGCACTTACGTAAACGTAGTTCCTTAACCTAAATATTAGGCCAATTCATCCTCAATATTCAAATATTTGCGTAAAAATTTAGTTCCATAATAAAAAGGAATAGTATCCAAAAGAGCAAATACCACTTTAAAGATATAGGAGCTTAAAACAAAATAAAGCAACTGTAATTCAATGGAATACGCTTCATTTATAGGTAAGGCACTCGCATAATAATAAGTGATCAGTATAACGGCCACAGAATCTACCAACTGGCTCGTTAAGGTCGATAAATTATTTCTCAACCAAAGTTTTTTGCCCCCTGTTTTTTTCTTGATAAAATGGAAAATGTGAACATCACAAAACTGAGCAGCCATGTATGCTGCCATAGAGGCAAAAGTAGCCCCAAAAGTAAAAAACCGAATTTGATAGAATGAATAACCATATGGTGCTTCCGGTTGACCATCAATAATATTCAAAGGAAGCATACCATTTTTTAATTCATCTGGAGCATTTAACTCACCACCAACCCAAAGAATCAATAAAACCCAGATATTTAAGACAAGTCCAACCCAAACCAACATATTGGCTCTTCTTCTCCCATAAATTTCTGAGATAAAATCAGTACACAAAAAAGTTATAGGATATGCCAAAACACCAATGGCAACGCTAAAGCGAATAGGTGAAGAATCAGAAATACCAATATATTTCGACAGATCAATAAATCTTGAAATCCCCAGAATATTCAGCATTACCATCGAACCTAAAAACAATCCAGCTAGGAGAAGAAAAACGGTTTCTCTTCGCTTTTGATAAATGAATTGATTGGGCTCGATATCGTTTCCGAACATTATTTTTTAACTATTACATCATATAGGTCAGTGCGACGATCCTTTAGGTTTTTAACTGCCCCGAATTCGTGCAATTCCTTCAGCAGATTAATATCCACGTCTACCACTAATATCATTTCTGTATTGGTTGTTGCTTCAGCTTTAATTCCATTTGCTGGAAAGGCAAAGTCGCAAGGCGTAAAAACGATACTTTGCGCATACTGAATATCCATATTGTGCACATTCGGCAAATTCCCCACACTACCTGCGATAGCGACGTAGCATTCGTTTTCAATGGCTCTAGCCTGAGCACAATTACGTACACGAGAATACCCATTTTGAGTATCGGTTAAAAAGGGAACAAATAAAATTTGCATTTCCTCTTGAGCCATTATTCTACTCAATTCAGGGAACTCAACATCATAGCAAATTAGAACACCTATTTTCCCGCAATCTGTGTCAAAAGTTCGTATAGAGTCGCCCCCGGTTAATCCCCAAACTCTTTCTTCATCTGGCGTGACATGGATTTTTTCATATTTTTCCACACCACCGTCACGTTTACAAAGAAAACCAACATTTTGGAGCTTATTACCAGTTAATTCTGGCATAGAACCCGCTATAATATTAATGTTGTATGAGATCGCGAAATCGCTTAATTTATCTCTTAAAATAGGGGTGTA
Source organism: Bacteroidota bacterium (assembly GCA_018825925.1). Classification (GTDB taxonomy): domain Bacteria; phylum Bacteroidota; class Bacteroidia; order Flavobacteriales_D; family Crocinitomicaceae; genus UBA2040. The sequence goes on from JAHKAT010000025.1 coordinate 5,053, forward strand.
TTTTGCTAAACCGCGAATGGCTTCCGGCTCACTTAAATGGTTAAACTCTGCCATTAAAGGAGCATTAAAATATTCAGGAAAAAGAACAAAATCACAACGATAACTGGAAACTGTGTCTACGAAGTACTCCACTTGCTCCAACAAATCATCAATCGTTTTGTACGGACGCATTTGCCACTGTACCAAGCCCATTCTAACAACAGTTTTCTTTTGCTTGGTTTGCAATTCTTCCGGTTCGTAATACACGTTATTCCATTGCAATAAGACTGCATAATCCAACGAATCCTTATCGCCAATCAAATAACCTTTTAAGATTCTTTTCACGTAGAAATCATTGGACAATTGGAAGTCTAGCACTGGGTCATGAATAGCCTTTGCTTTCACTTGTTGGATATATTCTTTCGGAGAAAATTCTTCAGCGTACATGTGATAATTGGGCATTCTTCCTCCAAAAACGATCTTTTCAAGATTCATTTTTTCACAAAGCTCTTTTCTATAATCGTACATTCGACGACCCAATCGCATTCCTCTATATTCTGGAGAAACGATTACCTCAACACCATAAAGTACAGTTCCTTTTGGTTTATGGGTATCAAAAGTGAGATTACCAGTAATTTGTCTGTACGTATGTTTGCCATCAGTATCTTGATCATCCACCACAATTGAAAGTGCGCAACCAGCCAATTTTCCATCGATTAAAACCATGATTTGTCCTTCTGGAAACAAGTTGATCAGTGTTTCTAATCTAGACTTCTCCCAATAACTATTGTCACCCAAAGCAGCATAAATACCGATCATTAATTTTTTCAGTTGATCGAAATAAGCTAAGTCTAATTGTTTTAACTCTATTGAGCTGGCTGTATCAGCTGAGGGCATGTTTTCTTCCATATCTATTAATATACAAAAAGGAATTAATTTATTTAATCAGGAACTCCGTAATCCATTCTTTTTGCTTTAATGAATCGAGGAATATAATATTTACTTGTTTTAAAATTGTCGATCACCACCCCTCTTGAGGAGGAGGAGTGAATGAAGAAAATTCCGTTTGTGTTAACTTCTACCACCATTCCAACATGACCCACCCTTGTTGAGTTCAGGCTTCGCCCCTTAAAAAAGAGCAAATCGCCTGGTTTTACTTGAGCTAATTTCACATTTCTACCCAAATCTGCCAATCCGTATGAAGTTCTGGTTACCTGAAAACCAAAATTTCCCATTATGTAATAAATAAAGCCCGAACAATCGAAACCAGAAGGAGTTGTTCCAGAATATCGATAGGGAGTTCCAAGAAAGTTCTTTGCGAATTTTATCAATTCATCGATTTCAGGATTATTTTGAGCTGATTCAATTGCAAAATTTAAACTATCTGGTGGAGAAACATTGGTCGTATCTTCCTCATTTTGACCAAAAAGGACAAAGCTTGCGAGGAAAAAGAAGAGAGTACAATTTAATTTCACTATCCGTTTGTTGACGACGGTTGCAAAAATATAACTATTTTCGGTTAACGATTCATTCTAGCTTTGAGTAAAATAACTGAATATCAATTAACAAAACTGTATTACAGCATCGGCGAAGTCGCTGAATTTTTCGATGTAAACACTTCGCTAATAAGGTTTTGGGAGAAGGAGTTTTCAATTCTTAAACCCAAAAAGAATAAAAAAGGCAATCGATTGTTCACTCCAAAAGAAATCATGAAAATTAACATGATTTACGAATTGGTAAAAGAGCAAGGATACACCCTTGAAGGAGCCAAACTGGCCATAAAATCGCCAAAAGATAAAGATGAAGTTAAGACAGAAGGTTTAACCGGAAACTTAGAAATCATCAAGCGATTAGAGCAAATTAAAACCAAATTAATTGCTTTAAAATAATTTTAGCGAGCTAACAAGACCTCTTGCATTGCCTTTTTAATGATTTCCAAAGGAACTTTTACGGACCAATTCACGAGCTTTAATGTTTCTAAAAGAACAAATTCAGGTTCAGAACTCGAGTTTTTCTTGTCATTTTTCATCAACTCTATCATTTGTTCGATGGAGCTTGAGTCAAAAGTTCTCCATTCAAAAATTTTAGATAAAGAGTCAGATAAAAATTGATATTCATCATTATTAAGTTTGCCCATTTGTTTCGATATATTTGCCTCAATGAGCAATCCATGAGCAACTGCCAAACCGTGGTCTATTGGATATAAACTCAAGCAATGACCTTCAATTGCGTGAGCAACCGTGTGGCCAAGATTAAGTAGTTTCCTTTTACCTTTTTCGAAAGGATCGGAATCTACTATTTCTTTCTTCGATCGAATAGATTTTTCAATCATTCCTGTGTCCAAATTTGCTAAATCTGTATGATTCAATAATTCAGTGAAGTAATTAAGATCACCTTCGATAAGGGCATGTTTCAGCATTTCTGCCAAACCATTTTGCAGTTCTTTAGAGGGTAAGGTTTGAAGAAACTGAGGGTCAATAAAAATATGTGCAGGTTCACGAAAAATTCCCAATTGATTTTTAAAAGGCCCTAAATCCACCCCGGTTTTGCCACCAACAGAAGCATCAACCATACTCAATAAAGTTGTGGGAATCAGAATGCAAGTCATTCCTCTTTTGTACAATCCAGCGATTAATCCCCCCATATCGCAGAGCACTCCGCCACCCAAAACAACCAAAACATCATTTCGGGAAAACTGACATTCAGTGAGTGTTTCCCACACGGGCAAACAGTAATCAAGAGTTTTATTTTCTTCACCAGAAGGCAATTCGACGATTTCAATACCGCTTAACCCATCTAGATAATTAGTGAGGACAGGAAAACACAATTCATGCGTATTTTCGTCCACTAGAAGTAAAACTTTTCGATCTTTAATTGCGGTAGAAAATTGGGTAGTAAACTCTTGCGAATTGAACTGACCAAAATGAAGATTTGTCACCATTGAAATAAGAATCTTATATTATCGTTCGACAAAGTTAACATTCCATTAAATTGAAGACTAAAATGAATAAAAACGGATTAATTTTGCAGGATGAAATCGTTTGAAAATACAGAAATAGCATTTGCAAGTAAAAGCGACAGAGACCTTAACCGAGCTTATTGGCTATTTCGGATTATAGGTAATCCAGCAATGGTAAAAATAGGTAAGCCTTTAACTAATTTTGCTTTGGCACTTCGTTTACCGATTAAAGGGATAATAAAAAAGACCATTTTCAAACAATTCTGCGGAGGTGAAACGATTGAAGAATGTAGACCGAGAATGATGGATTTGGCAGCTTCTCAAATAGGAACAATTCTAGATTATTCAGTAGAAGGTAAAACTGAAGAATCGGATTTTGACCATACTGTAGATGAAATCATAGCAACCTTAGAAGAATCTATGCGAACAGAGAATATTCCATTCGCAGTTTTCAAAGTAACAGGAATAACTCGATTTGGATTGTTGGAAAAAATGAATTCAAGCAGTTCCGTTTTAAATGAAAAAGAAGAGTTGGAGAAAGCTCACTTACTGCAACGAGTAGAAAGAATTTGCCAAAAAGCATTCGACGTTCAAACCCCCATTTTTATCGATGCGGAAGAAAGTTGGATTCAAGATGCAATAGATCTTATTGCCTACCAAATGATGAGAAAATTCAACCAAGAAAAGGCGATTGTTTTCAATACTATACAAATGTATCGTCATGATAGATTGCATCATTTGAAAGCAGAAATTAATGTTTCTAAACAAAACAACTATTTTCTAGGAATAAAGCTTGTTCGAGGGGCTTACATGGAAAAAGAGCGCAAAAGAGCTGAAGAAAAAGGATATCCATCTCCGATACAATCAAACAAGCAAGCTACCGATCAAGATTTCAATGAAGCATTGAAACTATTGGTTCATGAAATCGAAACTGTTGCGTTTTGTGCAGGCACACACAATGAAGAAAGTAATTTACTTTTAACACAGCTTTTAAGCGAAAAAAACATAGAAGTCAATCACCCACATGTGTATTTTGCTCAATTACTTGGGATGTCCGATCATATTTCGTTTAATTTAACCCATCATGGTTTCAATGTTGCGAAATATGTTCCTTATGGTCCTATCAATGAGGTAATGCCATATCTTTTAAGAAGAGCCGACGAAAACACTTCTGTGGCAGGTCAAACTAGCCGCGAATTATCTTTGATACTTAAAGAAAGATCAAGAAGAACCACTTTAAAGAACTGATGAAAAGAAAATCAACCGGCCTAATTGGGTTACTAATCGTATTAATTTGCTGGCAATCTTATGTTTGGTATACGATCAGTTTTGGTGTTCCAACACGGAGTGAATTTATTTCTTTTGGAGCTCCATTTGCGTCCGAAATTTATAGCGGGCAATTTTGGGGAGTCGTAACGAATTCTTTTCTACATGTGAATATTTTTCATTTTTTGATCAACCTTCTCATGCTATTGCTCTTTGCACGACGAGTTGAAAGGTCATACGGTCTGTTGTATTTTATGTTTTTCGGCTTCGCTTCATCCTTAATTACCTCTTCGGTTCAACTAGCTATGTCTGGTGATGCTGGCATAGGAATGTCTGGAGTAAGTGTTGCCTTTTTGTACTTTATGTTGGGTGATAAAAACTCTTATTGGAAATGGAAGCTGTTCAAACCCTTTGCTTTAGTATTAGGAATATTCATTTTGCTTTTTGCACTTATCAATTTAAAAACTCAGTGGATTTTATTAGGGTTTAGTTCTATCATATCAGGAATCATTTTCGGCTATATTGTTGGGCTATTACAAGGGAATAATAAAATACAGCTTTCTTTTGTCTCATTAGTATTAGGAGTTTGTCTTTTATCTCTTTTTTACAATCCCTTTTCATCAGAATGGAATACGGTTAAAGGGTATGATTCATTTAAGATTGGTCAGTTAAAAACTGCTCGAAAATATTATAATCAGGCGGTTATTTTAAGTGAAAAAAATGTCGTTGCGAAAAAAAATCTTAATCTGATTATCATTGATAGTCTATCCTCTGTGGCATTCAAACAACATTCAATCAAGAACTATGATGAAGCCCGAAAAGCCTACAATAAAATTTTAGGATTGGATTCAAATTATGTTTGGGCAAAGGAGAACATCAAAAGATTACCGTAAAAATAATTATGCAAACATAATCATTTCGTATTTTTACGTATGTCATTCAAAACCGTACAAAACCAGGAACTGAAATTAGCGTATGAAAAATACGGCAATGGATCAACTGTTATTTTGGCCTTGCATGGGCATAGTAAAAGTGCGGAAGATTTTAAATTTTTAGAAAATAAAGAAAGAACCATCGTTTCTATTCATTTATTTCACCACAATCATTCATTTTTCCCAAATGAAAGAGTTTTATCCAATCCTTTAAAAGAATCAGAATGGGCTGAATTAATCCAAGAGTTGATCGTTCAAGAAAATCTAGACCAATTTCACATCATTGGTTTTTCACAAGGCGGTCGCTTTGCTTTAAAAACCTTCGAAACATTTTCTGATCGAGTATTAAGTTTAACCTTACTTTCGCCCGATGGAATTCACTTAAAAGGCTTTTATGATCGAGCTAGTCAAATGAAGATCAATTCCCACTTGATGTGCTTCTTTGAAAAATTCCCTTGGCTTTTTTATTATACAATAAAAATAATTCAAAAATCAGGTTTGGTTTCGGCAACTATATTAGATTTGGCAAAAGGCTTTTCTTCGTCAAAATCACAAATGTTAAGAGCGTCAAAATCTTGGCAAAACTTCCGAAAAATCAGGACCATACCATTGGAATTTGGTCGCAAATTACAGGATCAAAAGATTGAATTTCGATTAATAATGGGAAAATATGATGGAATTTTTCCTCCAAAGGTGGCACATCAATTTCTTAAGCAAGCCCAATTGGAAATAGCACCCATTGTTATAGATTGCGGTCACGATTTTTTTAAGCCAAATGCTAAAGATATGTTCATCTCTCATTTGCCTTTCTAAACAATCTCTATCTTTACAAAAAACAAAGCTATGCAGCGAATTTTAACAAATGTGGAAATTCAACAAAAATTGGTCCGCTTGGCCCACCAAATGATTGAAATCACTTGGGATCAAAAGGAGATCTATGTTGGTGGTATAATTGGAAATGGTTTTGAGATGGCCACTGAAATTTGCACTATTATTGAATCAAACTCAGACACTAAAGTTCATTGTTTTGAAATAAAAATCAACAAAGAACATCCTTGGGACGAAGATGTGATCTTATCTATACCTCAAGAAAAACTTAAAAACGCTGTGATTTTCATCGTCGATGACGTTTTAAATTCTGGTAAAACGATGCAATATGCCTTGGTGAAGTTTTTGCAACATCCAACAAAATCTATAAAAACAGTTGCGATGGTAGATCGAAAGCATAGACGATACCCAATTAAAGCCGACTTTGTTGGTCTAAGTTTGAGCACTACTCTTTCCGACCGTGTTGAAATTTTTAAAGAAGAATCAAATTACGAAGCATTTTTAGTTTAATATGAATCGAATAACAGAAACAGACTCCAACTATTCCGATTTAGAAAAAATGTCTGTCAGTGAACTATTGACAAATATCAACCGAGAAGACCAAACAGTTGCTATTGCCGTCTCCCTATGCATTCCTCAAATTGAAGCCTTTGTAAAAGTTGCTGTTGAGAAAATGAAAAAGGATGGTCGCCTTTTTTATCTAGGTGCAGGAACTAGTGGTCGTTTAGGCATAGTAGATGCCTCAGAATGCCCCCCCACTTTTGGCGTAGAGCAAGGTAAGGTGGTAGGTATAATTGCTGGAGGCGACAAAGCAATTCGAAAAGCGGTTGAGTTTGCCGAAGATGATTTGAGCCAAGGCTGGAATGATTTACAAGAATATAAAATAACCTCATCCGACTTAGTAATAGGTATTGCCGCAAGTGGCACAACACCATATGTACTTGGAGCATTAAAAAAGTGTCGAGATCACGGAATTATTACTGCTGGAATCACTTGTAATCCTGATAGTCCGTTGGGTATTGACCCAGACTTTCCAATCACACCGTTAGTGGGTCCAGAGTTTGTTACCGGGTCAACAAGAATGAAATCTGGGACAGCACAAAAATTAGTTTTAAACATGATAAGCACAGCCATTATGATTCAATTGGGTCATGTAAAAGGCAATAAAATGGTTGACATGCAACTGAGTAATGAAAAATTAGTGGACCGTGGAGCAAGAATGATTCAAAAAGAAACGAACTGCGACTATGACGTTGCATTGCATTTATTGAAAGAACATGGATCAGTTCGCAATGCTGTAGATAATTATAACGGAGAATAAAAGGTAGCTTGGTGGTTTGCTTTTTGATTGGATGGTTGTAGACTGATAATATTCATTCGTCGAGCTTAGGTCTATCCGCTTGTTTACACCCAACAAAAAATAAATGTCTTAAAGAGTTTACTTGAGTTGAGTAAAGTATAAATTGAATCGAAATCTCAAAACTATATATCCGCGTTTGTACCTCATTAAAAATTTATAGTGTAAAGTTGCGGATAGGTATAGGACTAAAATCTACATATCCGCTTGTGTACACCTAATCTAAAATTTAACCTAAACCAGAATTTATAGTGTAATGTTGCGGATAGGTATAAAACTAAAAACCATATATCCGCTTGTGTACACCTAATCAAAAATTTTACCTAAACCAGAAATTTATAGTGTAAAGTTGCGGATAGGTATAAAACTAAAAACTACATATCCGCTTGTGTACACCAACTCCAAAATTTAACCTAAACCAGAAAATTATAGTGTAATGTTGCGGATAGTTATAAAACTAAAAACTACATATCCGCTTGTGTACACCTAATCTAAAATTTAACCTTCAACCAGAAATTTATAGTGTAAAGTTGCGGATAGGTTGTATCAAGGCATATAAAACCACCCCATCAACTTTGTATCACTTAAATTCGCCGGGTTAATAATCCTAGAAGGTAGATTGGGTGGGGCATCCAGAACCATCACATAATTCCAATTTCCTTTTTTATTAATCACCTGATAAGAGGTTCCTGCTGGAAATTGCGTGATTTGGTTGGTTGGTGAATAAGAAAACGCATCTTTTTCTATGATCTCAGACGACCAATACAAAGGGGTTTCTTTCTTTAGGAGATAGACTTTTGCATCAAATCGTGCAACATTTGGGAAAAAACTAGTGCCTTTCATTCCTGTATCTCTTGCAAGCAAAAGACGTTTGTCAAATTGTAATTCACCATTCACCAATCTTATTTTATTGATATTGTGTGATGCATTATAACAACAAGGATAGCGATGGTGCACAACCAAAAGTTCCTTCGTATTGGGATGTTTTAAAAACCCTGCAAAATGACCGTCATCCCAAAACAACTGCTTGTATTCACCTTTCACCAAACGATACAATTGAAAATATTCTTTTGCTTCCTGACTATTGGCGGGTCCACTAAAAATTATTTCATCAATTTTATCGGCGTCCATATCTAAGCAAAACCAATACTTTGAAAAATTCTTCCAATACACCTCAAAGGATGCATTCTTATCATATGCTTTTGAAAATTCGTGATCAAGCTGATTGAGGTCAAATATACCTTTAACGGCTGCTTGAATTTTCTTCTCCTTTTTCTGAAAAACAAAAATATTAGTATCTACCCCTTCCACTAAAACAGTCATTGGTAGTCGCGGCATCACCGGATTTTGAGCATATGTGAAATTCACAGCTACAACAAATCCAACGAACAAAAAAAAGGGGATTTTACTCCCCTTGTATATTTTAGTAAACATCATTAATCTTTCGATTTTGATTTTTGTTTGCCTTTTCCTTTCTCGATTTGAACAGATAGTTCTTCTTGACCATCGATTAAATCCATTTTAATCACATCACCTTCATGCAATGTAGATTTTATAATTTCTTCTGCCAATGGATCTTCGATATACTTTTGAATCGCTCTTTTTAACGGACGTGCACCAAACTTCTCGTCGTAACCTTTTTCAACCAAGAAATCTTTAGCTTTTTCGGTCATTTCGATTTGATAACCTAACGAATTGATTCTTCCGTATAATTTTTCCAATTCCAAGTCAATAATCAAATGAATATCATCGCGTGTCAAGGTTTTAAACATAATCATATCATCAATTCGATTCAAAAATTCTGGCGAAAATGCTTTTCTAAGCGCATTTTGAATAACCGTCTTTGTATTATCGTCTCTCTGATTTTCTTGACTCTTAGTACCGAATCCTACTCCAGTTCCAAAATCGGCCAACTGTCGTGCTCCAATATTTGAAGTCATAATCAAAATCGTATTCTTAAAGTCAATTTTTCGACCTAAACCGTCGGTCATATGACCTTCATCCAAAGCCTGAAGCAATAAATTGAACACATCAGGATGCGCTTTTTCTATCTCATCTAAAAGTATTATAGAATATGGTTTTCTTCTTACTTTCTCGGTTAACTGTCCACCTTCCTCATATCCGACGTATCCCGGAGGTGCTCCAACCAATCGCGAAATTGAGAATTTCTCCATGTATTCAGACATGTCAATCCGAATCAATGAATCTTCAGTGTCAAACAAATACTTCGATAACACTTTCGCCAACTGTGTTTTTCCGACACCTGTTGGTCCTAGGAAAAAGAAAGAACCAATCGGTTTGTTCGGATCCTTTAGTCCAGCTCTATTTCTCTGTATAGCTTTAACCACTTTACCAACGGCCTCTGCCTGACCAATTACTTGTCCGCGTAACTCCTCAGCCATATTGACCAATTTTCCACTTTCAGATTGTGAAATACGCGTTACTGGAATGCCACACATCATTGAAACTACCTCTGCTACATTTTCTTCAGAAACTGTAACTCGGTGAGCTTTTGAGTCCTCTTCCCATCTTTTCTTTGCTACATCTAATTGCTCCTGTAGTTTTCTTTCACTATCTCTTAATTCAGCCGCCTTCTCATATTGCTGCGACTTAATCACTTCATTTTTCTGATCTTTTAAATCTTCTATACTTTTCTCAATATCAATAATTTCCTTAGGGACATTAATATTGGTTAAGTGAACTCTTGATCCAACCTCATCCAAAGCATCAATTGCCTTGTCCGGTAAATGGCGATCGGTAATATATCGTTCTGTTAATTTAACGCAAGCAGCAATTGCTTCATCCGTATAAGTTACACTGTGATGCTCTTCATATCTTTCTTTGATATTGTTCAAGATTTGAATTGTTTCCTCCTGTGTTGTAGGCTCAATTATTACCTTTTGAAAACGACGCTCTAATGCTCCATCTTTTTCGATGTGCTGGCGGTATTCGTCCAAAGTAGTTGCTCCTATCGCTTGAAGTTCACCTCTAGCCAAAGCTGGTTTAAACATGTTTGAGGCATCCAAAGATCCCGAAGCTCCACCTGCACCTATAATCGTATGAATTTCATCAATGAACAAAATAATGTCTGAATTTTTCTCCAATTCCTGCATTACCGCCTTCATTCTCTCTTCAAATTGGCCACGATACTTCGTGCCAGCAACCAATGATGCCAAATCCAATGAAACGATTCTCTTGTTGAACAGAACACGCGATACTTTACGTTGAACAATTCTCAAAGCCAAACCTTCCGCAATTGCACTTTTACCAACCCCTGGTTCACCTATTAAAATAGGATTGTTCTTCTTTCTTCTAGATAAAATCTGAGAAACTCGTTCTATTTCCTTATCTCTTCCAACTATTGGGTCCAACTTTCCTGACTCAGCCATTTTGGTTAAATCACGTCCAAAATTATCCAATACTGGAGTTTTAGACTTCGGATCATTTGACTTTTTAATTGAGGAGAAAGAGTCTCCCTCTTCC
>JAHKAT010000301.1 GCA_018825925.1 Bacteroidota bacterium
TTCTTCTTCTGAATATTCTTCTGGGACATTTTCTTCAACCGGTTCGTTGTCTCTATCAATAGGGTTGATTTTAGATAATTGCAACCATTCTTGAAATGAATGCTTTTCATTAGGTGTGAAATCTAATGGTTCGCCTATTTGTAGTTTTTCTATAACTTCTTCAGGTTCAACAGCAGTATTTGTGGCAACAGCTATTGAGGTCAAAATTGATTGTTCAATACTTTGTTCTTTATGCTGTAATTGTTTTTCTCCTTCGATAACTTCACTATCAACAACATTGATATTCATAATGTCTAACTCACTTTTAGTTAACACTACTTTTTGAAAAGAGTTGAAACTAGTAGCAGTAATGAATTCGAATAATGCTGCTCTATCAGTTGTATGCGCTGCAGTAACTTTAAGCGCAAAATTATACTTGAAACTGTTGTGATTATAAAGTCCTTTCAATTGCAAAGCGCGTGCACTTTGCAAATAAGGAAATCGATCCAATAGCAATGACAAATCTAGGGTTTCTTGCTCTGTAATAGTATCAGGTTTGTTTAATAAACTAGTATAATCGTTAACGTTCATAAAGCTGCTTCTTTTTTAAGATGTTACCACTTAGCTAGTGACTCGTTGAAAATATCTTGTGTGATTCTATCAAAAATCTCATTTAGTGCTGTTGTTAACACTGATCCTGTAAGTTGTGTTTCTGCGGGGTAGTCATAAAAGAATTCGAATGTTTTTTCGAAATTATCAGCTTCTTTTTTTCGATTAGCAAAACGAACATTAATTCGAATAGTTAGTCTGTTTTGAGATGCTTGTTGATCAGCAGTTGCTGTCATGGGACTTATCCTGTAATCTACAATTTCTCCTTCGTAACTTAAGTCTCATTCATTTTTTACTAGATTCAGGTTTGTTTGATTCTGGATAAGATCTTGAAGTGCTAGTGTGAATGTACGATCAATACCAGGCTCGACTAACGGAGCATTGTTTTGGAAAAAACTAACTTGGAAAGTGTCAGCATCAATTTTACCGGTTCCAGTAAAATTGTAAACACTGCAGCTACTAAAAGTGAAGGTTAATGCAAGTGTTACTAATAAATAGATTTTTTTCATCTTGTTGTAATGTTCGAATATTTTTAAAAATAAATAGTTAAGAGGTGATCATATTTTACAGATCAAATTGCTTAATCTTTCTGTATAAAGTACGTTCAGAAATTCCCAATTCGTCAGCTGCGGCTTTACGTTTTCCTTTATTTTTTTCTAATGATTTTTTAATCATTTCGATTTCTTTTTGCTCTAAGCGCAACACTTCTTCCTCTTCAATGGTTTCAGCAAAGAGATAGTTTTCCTCATTCTCATTATAATTTTCTTCTTTTTGAGCAGATGACAATAAAGGTGTTCGTGGCTCATCTTCAAAATCAAATTCAGTATCCTCGTCTTTCGAACCGTAAATTTTCTGAATCAAATTCGGATTTATATCTTGCGCTTTGCTGGATCCATTTTTCATTAACTCTAGTGTTAATTTCTTTAGATCGTTCAAATCACTTTTCATATCAAAAAGTACTTTATACAAAATATCACGTTCTGTGCTAAAGTCGCTTTCTTCCTTTTTGTTTTTTATTACTGATGGTAAATTGCTTCCTTCAGCCGGTAAATACGATTGTAAAGCGGCCGCAGTTATATCTCTGCTTGTTTCTAAAACAGATAATTGTTCGGCTACATTTCGTAATTGACGGATGTTTCCACTCCAGCGAAATTTTTGCAAAACCTGAACTGCGTTATCATCTAGTTTTAAAGGTGGCATTTTGTACTTATGAGCAAAATCGGCAGCAAATTTTCTAAACAACAAATGAATGTCTTCTTTTCGGTCTCTTAAGGGCGGTAGTAAAATATCTACAGTACTCAAACGGTAATATAAATCCTCACGGAACTTTCCTTTTTCGATGGCATCAAACAAATTTACATTTGTAGCGGCAACAATACGAACATCTGTTTTTTGAACTTGAGACGAGCCCACTTTAATAAATTCACCATTTTCTAGAACACGTAGTAAACGAACCTGAGTTGTCAATGGCAATTCACCTACTTCATCAAGAAATATAGTTCCGCCATCAGCGACTTCAAAATATCCTTCACGCGTACTAGTAGCTCCTGTAAAAGCCCCTTTTTCATGGCCAAAAAGTTCACTGTCAATTGTTCCTTCTGGAATCGCACCACAGTTCACGGCAATGTATTTTCCGTGTTTTCTATGTGATAAAGAATGTATAATTTTAGGAATACTTTCTTTACCTACACCACTTTCTCCTACAACCAATACAGAAATATCAGTAGGAGCAACCTGAATTGCTTTTTCAATGGCACGATTCAACTTTGGGTCATTCCCAATAATCTCAAATCGCTGCTTTATATTTTGAATAGACTCCATTATTTTTAGTTTAAAGTTTTTTCTTGTTTAAGGTTTGATGTTCTTGCGATAATTCAAATCCTTAAACTTTAAACATTTTAGTTCATATTAGAATATCCTACAGCCTCACCTTTTAATGTTCCGCTGGTACAACTTGTAATTTTTACATTTACAAAGTCACCTATTTTGTATTCTTCTTTTGGGAAAACAACAGTAATACTTTGAGAGTTTCTTCCTGAGAATTCTTCAGTAGACTTTTTAGAAACTTTTTCGACCAAGACTTCTACTGTTTGACCAATAAACTCTTCTGATCTTGCCCAAGCATGCTTTTGCTGCAAGTCAACAATTTCTTGTAAACGTCTTGCTTTAGTTTCATCAGTAACATCATCTTCCATTTTTCTTCCTGCCAGTGTTCCTGGACGTTCAGAGTAAGAATACATGTAACCAAAATTATATTTTACATATTCCATTAAACTCAATGTATCTTGATGATCTTGCTCTGTTTCTGTAGGGAAACCAGCAATCATATCTTGCGAGATGGAGCTATTAGGTACAATCGATCTTATTTTGTCAATCAATGTCATGTACTCTTCACGAGTATGCAAACGGTTCATTTCTTTCAAAATTCGGTTGCTTCCTGATTGTACAGGCAAGTGAATGTGCTTACAAATATTATTGTGTTTTGCAATAACATGTAAAACGCTCTCGTGCATGTCTTGCGGATTTGAAGTCGAAAAACGAATACGCATCTTAGGGAATCCTACAGCAACCATTTCTAATAGTTGGTCAAAATCTACTGCGGTAGCTTTTTGCATTTCTGAAGCTGTGGCAAAATCTTTTTTCAATCCACCACCATACCAAAGGTAACTATCTACATTTTGACCTAAAAGTGTGATTTCTTTAAAACCTTTATCCCATAAATCTTGAATTTCTTTCATGATACTTTGCGGCTCACGGCTACGCTCACGGCCTCTAGTGAAAGGCACAACGCAAAAAGTACACATGTTATCACAACCACGAGTGATAGATACTAAGGCAGTAATTCCGTTGCTCATTAAACGCACAGGTGAAATATCACCATAAGTTTCATCTTTCGATAAAATCACATTAATAGCATCACGGCCTTCCTCAACTTCACTTAATAAATTTGGCAAATCTTTGTAAGCATCAGGACCTACAACTAGGTCGACAATTTTTTCTTCTTCAAGAAACTGACTTTTCAATCGCTCTGCCATACAGCCTAAAACGCCCACTTTCATTTTTGGGTTGATGCGTTTCACAGCGTTATATTTTTCTAATCTTTTACGTACTGTTTGCTCCGCTTTATCACGGATTGAGCAGGTATTTACCAAAACTAGATCAGCGTCTTCTAATGTCTGAGTGGTGTTGTATCCGTTCTCCGATAAAATAGAAGCCACGATCTCACTATCAGAGAAA